>CANBTO010000410.1 GCA_947372405.1 Verrucomicrobiaceae bacterium | reverse complement strand
TTCCCCCCACGGGCACTGCGAGACGGTCTCCGGGCAAAATCCCGTCCTGAAGGCCTTCAGTGAACCGAGATTCCCGTATTTGGCGGGATTTTTGGCCGGAAAGAGGGTGTTTCGGATGCTGGAACGGGCTGGTTTTGAGGGAACTGTTGATGCTGGCTGCCGACGCGGATTTGGAGGCCGTGACGCAGGTGTCGCCGAGTTTCAGGATGTTCGTTGAGGACTTGCGCACATGGAAAACGTGAGCCAACGAAGCATCATAAGCATTTCATTCCAATCGATTATGAAAAAAGCCGTCGACATATGACTGCCGACGGCTTGTGAGTTTGCTCGATGTGCCGCACTCAGCGGTGCAGGATCTTCGGCACGATGGGCGCGCGGAGGCGGTGGGACTCCGGAATTCCTACTATTCCCATTCCTGCCTGCTTTGTCGATCGGTGGGGGAGGCAACGGGGATTGTTGACTGTATTTTCCGCGCCTCGGCGATGCCGTTGAAAATGACGAAGAACATCAGACGCAGCAAAGCGGTCCAGAAGAGAAGCACGATGCAGAATTGGATCAGGGCGGGTGTCCACGAAGGCAGGAATAACGTCGGAAAGCCAACCATATCTCCCAGTGCGCGCCCCATGTGCTGAGTATCGGATGTGGCGTCTGGAGCAGCAACGTTCCCTGCACTCAATAAAATCATCACCACAAAAACCGGCACCGCGCACAGAGCGAACAAAACGATTTGGTAAAACACACGAAGCATCGTGATGCTGAAATACTTTTTTTATGCGGCAGAATCAAGCTGCCTTTGCTTTGAAAAGGCCCCCGCATTTTTACCGGTGCAGGATCTTCGGCACGACGGGTGCGCGCAGGCGGTGGGATTCCGGCATGCCTGAGCCTAACAGCGGGCGGCAATAGCTGTAGAAATCCTGGGTCACTCCGTTGCCGGCTTCATTGATGAAGTTGTCCGGCATGTGGCGGGTTTTGCCGGCGACCTTGGAGATCGGTACGAGATCGTAATCGACGCTGTAGTTCAACACCGGGCGGCGGATGACCACCGAGCCGTCGACGTTGTCCCACATGGCGAACTGCACGGCCTTTTCACCGACCTCGCGGGCTTCGTGTGCGTCGCGGTCCGAGCGGCAGCCGATGAAGCAGCGCTGGAGGTAGCCGAAGGTGTCGGAACGCACGCGCTTGATGCTGAGGCCTTTCTTGATGGTTTGTGAGAGCAGGTCGCCAAGGGCGCCGGTGCCGGAGAGTTGGACGTTGCCGTGGTCGTCACGTTCCTCCTCACCCATCAGCTTGGTGATCATGGGGGTGCCGTGGTCGTCGGAGACGCCTTCGGAAACGGCGATGGTGCAGTAACCGTGTTTGGCATAGATGCGGTCCACGTCGGCGAGGAACTTCTCGGTGTCGAAGGCGCGCTCGGGCATGTAGATGAGGTGCGGGCCGTCATCGACGTATTTGCGGGCGAGCGAGGAGGAGGCGGTGAGGAATCCGGCGTGGCGGCCCATGATGACGCCGATGTAAACGCCCTTGAGTGCGCGGTTGTCCAAGTTCACGCCGGTGAAGGCCTGCGCCACATAGCGGGCTGCGGAGCCGAAGCCGGGGCAGTGGTCGTTTTCCATCAGGTCGTTGTCGATGGTCTTGGGGATGTGGATGGCGCGCAGTTCGTAGTTCGCTGCCTTGGCCTGCTCGTTGACGATGCGCACGGTGTCAGACGAGTCGTTTCCGCCGACGTAGAAGAAGTAGCGGATATCATGGGCCTGCATCACCTTGAACATGCGGGCGCAGTATTCCTCGTCCGGTTTGTCACGGGTGGAGAGGAGGCCGGATGATGGTGTGTCCGAGACCTGTTCGAGGTTGTGGGTGGTTTCGCGGGTGAGATCGACGAAGTCTTCTTCGACGATGCCGCGCACGCCGTGGACGGCTCCGTAAATGGAGGTGACCTGGCTGAATTTGCGGGCTTCGAGGGCGACGCCGACGATGCTCTGGTTGATCACAGGGGTGGGGCCGCCGCCTTGGGCGACGAGAACTTTTCCTTCTAAACGGCTGCTCATGCGGGCGGAACGATTGCCAATCCCGCTCCGGATGCAAGCCTTGAAACTGGTTGGACGTGGCTGAACGGCTGGGATGGATTTAGCCGCAAAGAGGCGCAAAATGGGCGCAAAACAAAATTCCTTCCTTGGTTTTCTCGTGATGCGAATGAAGCAGGGCATGATGCTTGGAAACATGGATTCACCCCGGTTTTCTGAAACCCAGGCATCGGCATTTTTGCGTCTTCTTGATCCTTTTTGCGGCTGAAACACTCGCTGGCAAGTCTCGGATTTTTCTGGAGTTCGCCAATGGTGGCCGGGACAGTCACGGCTGTGAATCCACCGTGTCCATGGCTGCCCGTGATCGAGGAGATCCATGATTTCAGCGTGACGAGGCGGCATGGCGGGGCGAAGGGGGCGGAGTTCTATCGGGACACGCTGGCATACGCGCAGTCCCAGTGGATTTCCGGAAAACCGGCGCAGGCAATCCTCCAGCTCGACAAGGCATGGATGGCGGATCTGCCCGCCGGGCATGCGGTGTTGGTTTCGCATCCGCCGCCCTATCAGGCATTGCGGTGGATCCTGCGACACGCGGCGGACGGGAGCTGCGGATACCTGGGAAACCCGGTGCGACATTTCCAACACCTCGCGAGCCGGATGAGCGGCCCGCGTGCGGAAATCCGCGCATGGCGCGCGTGGCTGTGCCTGCATATTGCGGAACAGGAGCTGCCGGCTGCCGGCTTTCCCCGCGATGGCCAGCAGATCGCCCGCGAGGGGCTCTGGATTCCCGGCTACGCCCGCTCGCTCCAAGCCGTGGCGGAAGGTGGCTGGCCCGGAGAGGCGGAGGTGGCAGCGATGCTGTAGCTTTCTACGACTGTCTTATGGATTGACTCATCGCGGTGATTTCAGTGAAACATGGGGTGTGGTTTCACCATTTATCCCTGCCTTCAAACGATATGATAGATGTAGCGTCTGAACCACGTCATGGTGTTGTTGAAACCACAACCGGCCAATTCCCACTCCATCTCCCGATGAAAACATGCCCATCCCGCCACGTCTCGTTGTTGCACGGTGCGGCATTCCTGGTTTTTCTGGCTGCATTCGTCTACGTCCAGGCCAAGGCCGATCTTGTCATCTCCAACGTCCGTTCCGTCCAGCGTGTGGGGACGAAATACGTGGACATCCATTATGACCTCACGGACGATGGCATCGGCACCGCTGAGCCGCAGTCCGTCAACGTGTGGGTTTCCGATGACAACGGCCAGACCTTCGATGTTCACGCCGCATCGTTCAGTGGAAAAGGTTTCGGCGCCGGGCAGACGGCGGGAAAGGACAAGCTCATCACATGGAACGCAGGAGTGGATTGGAACCTCATGGTTTCACCGGACATGCGTTTCGAGCTGAAGGCCGCTTTGCCTGACAACCTGGTGAGGATCCCGGCGGGAAGTTTCACGATGGGTGACGATAACAACGTGGGCAATGCCGATGAAACGGTCCACAACGTGCAAGTGAGCGGTTTCTATATCGGCAAGCATGAGGTGACCAAGGCTCTGTGGGACGAGGTGAGGAGTTGGGGTGCCACGCACGGACATGCGGACTTGCTGGAGGCGCAGGGAAAGGCCGCCAATCACCCGGTGCACAGCGTCTCCTGGTATGAGTGCGTGAAGTGGTGCAATGCATACAGCGAGAAGCAGGGGCGCAAGCCGTGTTACGATCTCGATACCTGGACCTGTGATTTCAGCAAGAACGGCTATCGTCTGCCGACGGAAGCGGAATGGGAGAAGGCGGCGCGGGGCAAGCTGGTCGGGCAGATTTTTCCATGGGGGGGGACGATCACCCATGACCTGGCCAACTATTTCAGCGATCCGAGCTACACCTATGACGTGAGTCCGACGCGCGGCTTCGATCCGGTGTGGAGCAACGGAAATGATCTGAATTTCCCCTATACGTCGCCGGTTGGCAGTTTCAAATCGAATGGCTACGGTTTGTATGACATGGCGGGAAACGTTTGGGAGTGGTGCTGGGACATCTATGGCGCATATCCCGCGGGTTCGGTTAGCGATCCCACCGGCGCACCCTCGGGCACCAGCCGGGTATACCGCGGCGGAAGCTGGCGCGACTTCGCGGATGGATGCCGCGCGTCGAAACGCTTCAACTCCCTGCCGGACAGCGCCGTCAACAACCTCGGATTCCGAGTCGCCCGCAGCGTGCTCCCCCGGCAATCGCAAGCGATCGCCAACACTGCCGCCTCATTGGTTTTTGCCGCGCCCATCGCTCTTGCGTCCGCCAGTTCCCGTGTCTCGAACCGCACTTTCGTCGATACCCGCGACCCGTTGGACGGAAGCGTCAATCCGCTGAAAGGCATCCCGAAGCTCGTGGATGTGACAAGCACCGACGGACGGCGTCTGATCAGTTATGAAATGGCAAAACAATCACTGATCCGCCCGGCAACCGGAAGCGTGACGTTATATCTGCAGATCAAGGTGCCGTCATTCAGCGGTGTGAACGGCGGTTGGGGAGCCGACAAGGGAGGGCTGGGATCATTCTACGGGCTGGAGATGAAAACGTTCTCGAAAGTCGAGGCCTTGGACACGATCCAATATAAAATCGGTGGCAGCGTTCCCACACCAGACACTCCGACAACCGACTGGAAACCGGTTTCTTTCGATTCGATCATCAACATCCCGCTCAAGCAGGGAACCTTTTATTTCAAGATCAAGCTGGCGTGTCCCACTGGCGCACCCCAGCCGTTGACGGTCTCCGCCAGATTCAAGTCCGCGCGCTTGTGCAACTCGTCCGGCGGGCCGGTGACAGCGCTCGATCCTGCCAGCGAACTCTGGCTGCTCTCGCACGGGAAGACTGACGGGGAAAACAGTTTCCGCACGATGAACCTCGCGGTGAAGAAGGCGGCCGGTGCGGTAAAGGTTGTAACTTTGGATTGGGCCAGCGGCGCGGACGGGGAACTAACGGATCTGACTAACGGTCGGTATTTCGTCAACCTCGGAAAAAACGTGGCTCAATTGTTGAAGGACCACGGCCGCAGCGCTGGCAACGTGGACTGGGTCGGCCACTCATGGGGAACTTTCATCGGATATGAAACCGCGAAGGCCTTCAGTCAGGTCAACCGCTTCGTCGCCCTGGACCCGGCATACACCGCGCTCGGTGGCTATGATGACACCAAAATGAACTTCGCCGCCGTCAGCATGGTCTCCACCGGCGTGAAGGGCGGCGACTCAAC
>CANBTO010000409.1 GCA_947372405.1 Verrucomicrobiaceae bacterium | reverse complement strand
TCCGTCCGCCGAGGCCAATGAGGAGTCGATGAAACAGTGCAACCGATCTCGACATCGGCTTTCCATTGACTGCGGCTCTTCGGAAAGGGAGCGCAGCGGACATAGTTGATCGCAATCCTCCGCCGCACCAAGTTTCCTGCTGCAACATCTGGCGGAAGGCTGCCGTAGGGTGATTTTCATGAAACCCGTCTGGATCACGCTCCTCGCACTTTGCTTCGGAAAAGCGGCGGCTGGCACCGATCTCTGGGACCTGCCACCGCTCCGCTACTCGGATACCGCCTCCAGCGATCCGCTCGCAAAGATGGAAGCAGAATTGGCTGCAGGCCGGGTGAAAATCACGGGAAACACTCCACTGGAGCGCCTGCGCTTCGTGCTACATCTGCTCAACGTGCCAGAGGAATCCCAGATCCTCGTGTTTTCGAAAACCAGCAAACAAAACCCGCTGATCAACCCAAGCAACCCTCGCAGCCTGTTTTTCAACGAAAACTTCTACGTCGGCTACGTTCCCGGCGGAAACATGGAGGCCATCGCCCATGATCCGCTGTTAGGCTCGGTCTATTACCTCATCGAACCGGGAAGCGACAACGGTCCCATGAAGATCACGCGCGACACCTCGGACTGCCTTTCCTGCCATGGCACCGCCCGCACGGAATCGGTGCCCGGCGTGCTCGTCCGCTCGGTTTTTCCCGATGCGGAAGGCAAGCCGCTGCTCTCACTAGGCACCTTTCAAAGCGACCTTTCCAGCGCGATCCGCGAGCGTTGGGGCGGCTACTACGTCACCGGCCAGAGCTCGCTCCCCCATCTGGGCAACCGCACCTACGAGGAAACCGCCGTGCGCGAATTCCCGGCCAACTCCCCGGAAATGCGGACCCTTGAAAGCAAGATCGACGTTTCGAAGTATCCCCGCCCGACGAGTGACATCGTCGCGCTCATGGTGCTGGAACACCAGTGCAAGGTCCACAACACACTCGTCGCCGCGGCCATGAACTACCGCCGGATCCAGTGGTTGCAGAAATCCCTCGATCCATCGGCCGACCCCGACGCTGGAGCGGCCGGCAAACACGCCGACGATTCCGCCCGCAAGATCGTGGACCTGCTGCTTTTTGAAAACGAAGCGGAGCTGGGCGAAAACGGCATCGAGGGAGATCCGGCATTCCAGGAAGCCTTCGGACGGCGTTTCCCGAAAACCAAGGACGGCCGCTCGCTCGCGGACTTCCAGTTGAACGACCGCCTTTTCAAATACCGCTGCTCCTACATGGTCTATTCCAAGACCTTCGAAAGCCTGCCCGCCCGCATCAAATCCGCCGTCATCCGCAGACTGCACGAGGTGCTGGAAAACGACCCGGACGAGGATAGCCAGCCACGCATGAAAGCCAGCGAACGCCGGAAAATCGTCGAAATCCTCAAGGAAACCCTGCCCGGCTGGGAGTGAGAAAGCCCCTCCTCCACCCAAGGGCCCGAAAATCCCTAGTGCCTCCAGCCACTTGGCAAATGCCATTCCGAAAATTCCGAACGCCTCCTGTCACTTGGCAAATGCCATTCCGAAAATTCCGAATGCCTCTTGTCGCTTGGCAAGTGCCATTCCGAAAATTCCGAACGCCTCTTGTCACTTGGCAAATGCCATTCCGAAAATTCCGAATGCCTCCTGCCACTTGGAAATGCCATTTTCAAAATTGAAAACCCGTCTTGCCACTTGGAAATTGCTGTTTTCAAAATTGGAAAACCGTTTTGCCACTTGGAAATGCCGTTTTCAAAACTGAAAACCCGTTTCGCCACTTGGAAATGCCGTTTTCAAAACTGAAAACCCGTTTTGCCACTTGGAAAATGCCACTGTCAAAACCGGAAGTGCCTCTCGCCACTCGGAAAATGCCACTGTCAAAACCAGAAGTGCCTCCTGCCACTCGGAACATGCCTGTCGAAAAAATCCGAAAGACCCCGCCAATCCGACCACGCCGACCACTCCCTGAGTCGAGTCAGTTCGATCTTCGCCGTTCGATTTCCCACTTGAAAACATGACCCAATCGGGCAAAAAGTCATCGCCCATTACTGATCCTCCGCCATGAAGAAGAAACCGCACCTCATCCCGTTGCTCAACTTCTTCGCGGAGACCCTCCGCGAAACACTCGAGGAATCCAGCCTGTCCCAGGCCGAGATCGCCCGCCGCTGCGGCATTCCGGCTCCCCATCTTAATCAGATGAAACAAGGCAAGCGCCGCTGCACCCCGGAATACGACCTGCGGCTGGCTCCTGAGCCTGCCGTCGGGCCGGACCGGAGGGCGGGTGAAAGGGGGGTGCCCTTCTACGCACTGACCCATTTTCAGGCGGAATATGAGCAGGATAATACTCATCGCCCTCGTGGGAATTTGTGGTTACTTTTCTGAAGTTGTTAATGAACCTCCTTTGAATTCGCAACTCGCCAACAGCCGATGAAAATTCTATCATTTCCACTCATCATCCTCGCGATGGCCATGGTCATTAGCACAGAGAATCTACGCGCGGAAAATCCTGAAGTGCCGCCGAAGGACGAACTGCAGCGCCTTTCGCAACTCGCACCGGGGGAAGTCCTCTCCGCCGTGGCCGAGGTCCGCACACAACGTGGTAACGATGCGGCAGCCGCTTACTTGGCGGATCGACTGCGCGAGCGCGCGGACTCAAAAGACGCTTTCACCAGCCTTTTTGAGGCAACTTGGAAAGAGGCCAATACCGGCCGTGGGCGGACAGACGCAGTTTGGGCGTATCTGCTCCATGACACGGCATTCACCATCGCATTTGAGCAGCGATACTACCGTGAAGCTTTCGATATCATTTCCAACCTCTGTTACTCTCTCAACGCCACATGGCGCTTCGGTCGTTATGCCGAAGTGATGGCGCTTTGGGAGGCAGCCCAGCGGGCGGGCGGCAATCAGTTAAATCCGGCCGCCTATCCCGACCTAGGCCCAGCAATTTCTGGCCTTGAATTCATCCGCCGCCGACAAATCCCGGCTACCTTGCCCAGCTCCAGGAACTTCCTCGAAGGGCATCGGCCGCGATCCGAGATGGAGCGGTTCGAGTCGAACCAATTAGCCAGTTTTCACAGCTACGCGGAACATCTTTTGCGCTCCGGACGCTGGCAGGAAGGCCTGGAGTGGATCGTTTGGGTGCGCGATTTTTCCGGCAAGAATGGAACCGTCGATCCCGCATCACCGCTGGCATCTAACTGGTATGGAGCCATGACGTTCATGGGTGATTTCATGCAGAATGTCGGCTTCTATGAGGAGGCCTTGGAGATCTACAAAGCCACACTCGAAGCCCCTCGTGGCATAGAATACGATGGCAGGGAAAAAATTATTGGCGAAATCCGGCGCCTCAACACCCTGCGGCTGATGAACAGTGCCCCTGCGGATATTGTACCACAACTCCGCGAACTGGTGGCCCGCACGAAAACACACCCCTTCCTCGGTAAGCCTCAACTTTGGATGGCCGAGTGCTCACTCGCCAAGGCCCTTCTGCATACCCATGCCATCGCGGAAGGGGAAGCCCTACTTGAATCCCTGATCGCAGCGGGATCCGCTGACGCTCGCGGGGCACGGCTCGATTACTGGCTGGACTCCCACCGAACCCAAGGCGTGGAGGAGGAGCTGATCAACGTCCTGCGCATGTGTCGCCAAGTCGGCAATAAGAATGAAGAAGTCTGGCTTTACATGGCTTACGCCGATTTTCTCGAAGCAAATCACCGAGATCGGGAGGCCCTGGCGATTCGCAGCGAGGCGATCCGCTACTGTCGCGAGTTCAACAAATTCACCGATCTCCCCGTCCAGTTAGCGAAACTTGCGGCTCTCCTGCAACGCATCGGTGACGAAAAAGGCAGCGCAGTCGCAGTTGATGAAACCCGCCGCCTTCTAGCTGGCGGACGCATTCCGAAATGCCGCGCCGAGGATGCTAACAATTTCCTCGCTCAACTCCGGGCGGTGCCGTTACCCGCCGCCCCGCTCGCAAAGGAGGTTCCTGCCGTCGATTTGCAGCCGCAGCGTTCCGTCGTCGTTCCTGTGGGAAAAGAGCCATGGACCTCCTTTCTGACTCTCTCCAATCCGGGTGATCACGAGGCAAAAGGTCATTTCAAAATCCACGGCCTTGCCACGCACCTTTCTACCGATCAGGAAAATGGCGACATCACAGCCTCCATGAGCGGCCAAGCGGCTGCCAAAGAGAGCGAGCTCGCAATGGTCATCAGTCCAGGCAGCTATCGCCTGATCCATCTCACAGCCGATGCAGCATTCAAGAACGAGGGCGCACTGAACTTTTCTTGGACCCCCGAAAGTGGTGGGTCACCAGCGGAAGCCATCGTGCAAATCGAAGCTCCAGAAACCGGCGTCGCGGGGGCCGTCATCCAGGCCGGGAATTACAAGTCGAATCCCTTCTACGGCGTCCCCATCTACCTGCATTACGTCACTCAAAATCCCTCAGCGACTTCTCCTCCGCTGCGGTTTGTCTGCGCAGTGCCTACTCGCGTGGAAGTCTATCTACTCGACGGCACCGTGCTGGCGATCGACGGCAAGGGGAACGGGTCCCTGCTCGATCCCGGCGATGAGTTGTTTGCCAAAAGCGATGGCGCTGGCAACCTGTTGCTGCCCCTCACCGCGGGATCTGCCTCCATCCGCGTCATGCTATATCCAGATGGCCCGCTGCCCAAAGACGGTATCAATCTCAAAGTCGAGGCCTACGAAAATGGGCGTTGGAACCTCCACTCAGAAAACCGCCTCATCCCCTGAAACCACTAATTTGGGGATTCTCGCCATCGCTAGGTGAAGAGCTGCATTTCAAAGCGGGTGACCTACATTCCGGCTATCGGACTCAAAGGCACCGTCGTCAGTCACTTGCTGTGGTCCGAAGATGGAACCAGACTTGCACTTGCCAGACTGCACCACGGCAGACTCTACGCCGACGTCTTTGACGTGCGCGAAAGACGTCTTCTGAAATCCATCACCCTGAAAAACGCCCCTTTGACCAAGAATCAAATGCTGACTTTCCAAGTCACTCCAGAGGTCGTCGGGAAAGTCACCAAGAGGCTGGTGGCCAACCGGATTTTCGATCTCGTGGAACCCAAGCCGAAAGCCAGTGGAGGCACCGGGAAGAAGGCGGGGTCCGGCAAGTAGGGCATTGCGGGAGCCTCTCTTTTGTTCTGTAGCGGCGGTCTATGACCACCTCTGTTTCTCCTTATTCTGTTAGGCAATGTGACGAAACTGTCACTTGTACTTTTTTCTGGAATGTTGTGAGTGGATGCATGCCGA
>CANBTO010000408.1 GCA_947372405.1 Verrucomicrobiaceae bacterium | reverse complement strand
AAAATGTGGCATCGCCGATATTTTGCACACTGTCAGGGATACGAATACTCAACAATCCGCTGCACCTGACGAACGCCATGCTTCCAATGCCGATGACCCCACTTCCAAGGTTGACAGTGGTAAGTCCAGTGCAGCCGGCGAACGCCTGTTGTTCAATGCTGGTTACGCCAGAAGGAATTATGACACTTGATAGGCCCATACAGTCGGAAAACGCGGCCACACCAATGTTGGTAACACCGCCACCAAATACAACTTCCGCAAGTTGAGTACAGCCCGCAAATGTCATGACCCCAATGCGTGTGACCGCATCGGGAATAGTAGCGCGCGGCAGCTTGGCGCAATTCGCGAATGCGTAGTCTCCAATCACGTTGACGCTAGTTGGGATTGAAGCGTTCGTTAAGCTGGCGCACCCTGTGAACGTAAATTCCACGACGTTGGTAAAACCGCTGGGAAGCTCGATGCTGCACAGGGCGGTACAACCCAAAAAGCTTCCTCGCCCGCAGTGAGTCAAATTGGTGCCGAGTCGAATGTTTGTGAGTTGCGTGCAGTTCCGAAAAGCATAGTCACCAACACTGGTGACGCTGTCTGGTATTGCAATTTTCGCCAGAGCAGTGCAGCCATCGAATGCACTCACTTCAATACCTCGAATGCTGTCCGGAACGGAAACTCCAGTCAGGCTTGGGCACCCACGAAATGCGTTGTCAAAATTGGTTACTCCGCTTGGTATCCGATACTCCCCGACCATGCCGTCTGGATACTGAATAAGTGTCGTCTTGGGTTTATTGAAAAGAACTCCATTCAAACTGCTGAAGACTGGATTGGAGTCCTCCACATCGATTGCAATTAGGCTTGAGTTGGCGGCGAACGCCCGATCGCCGATAAATGAGACGCCATCGGGGATCGTGATTCTTGATAGCCGGGTGCAGCCGGCAAATGCATACCCTTCAATGGAGGTGACGCTCCTCGGAATCGAAACACCTGCGAGCCTGGTGCACCCCCCAAATGCCGAATCTCCAATACTGGTAATGCTTTCGCCAAGAGTGATGTTGGTCAGTCCGGAGCAGTCGCTAAAGGCACCGCTCGCGAGCCTGGTCACCTTGTCACCAATTGCGAATGTTGTTAGATTTGTACAACCAGCAAAGGTAAACCTCCCAATATTGGTGACGGTGTCCGGCAGCAATAAGCTACTCAGGTGGCCGCAGTTAAGGAATGCCCCTTCCTCCAGGCTGACAAGCTTGTTGCCAAGTATGAGAGTTGTAATATTTGCGCAGTCATAGAACGCCATTGCCGGAATGACGGTAACGCCGTTGCCGATCGCAACCCGGGTCAATTGACTGCATTCTTCAAAGGAATGATCTCCGACATTTGTTACACTGTCTGGAATACTAACTCGGGTTAGGCTACCACAATACCTGAATGCCCAGGACCCGATGCTGGTGACGCTGTTTCCGATCGTCAAATCTCTCAGGCTATTGCAGCGGTGAAATGCAGCAGCTCCAACGATCAAAACGCTATCGGGGATCGCGACGCTCAAAAGGGCGGCGCAGTCTTGAAAGGCGGCACTTCCGATGTTCGTGATGCCATTTGGGATCGAGACACTACTCAGTTGAAATTGGCGAGCGAACGCACCTTCGGCGATCTCGGTAACCGGCAGCCCTTTGACTGAATTGGGTATCGTCAGACTAGTGGCCGAGCCCTGATACCCCGTGATCGCTATCTGATTACCGTTGGTCCTGTAGGTAAACTGCGCCTGCACGACTGTGGGCAGGGTGAGCAGCAACCAAAGGAGGAGGAGATTGATGAGGATCGGACGCCCACCGAAGCTCTGGGTGAGCCAATTCACCTGGATGGCAGCTACCTGGTCGCGTTTTGGTTGCATGGTGGTTCCCCTTGGCCGGAAGGAAGAGAGAGGAATATCCTCATGCCCTTTCGAGAGGATTAGGAGCTTGAAGCCCGGGCTGGGTCAAGCAACCGACTGGACTGAGAGAGCCAATCATTGGGCTCCTTGAATTGCTTCAACGCCATCTGGATGCCAAAGCCGACATCCACGCCACGCGCAAACTCTCTCCGGCAAACAAGGAACCACCCAGAGGGCTCCTTCCCTCGACACGCCCACGTTCATCACCCGCTTCTCTCGGGCGCACGGAATCTCGCAGCCAACCTGCCCGAGATTTCCAAATGGGAAACGCTACCTGGGCAGATCCTCCATCCGGAACGAACAGCAGCCGAGATCCATGACCTTCCTTCCGTTGGGCAACTGGATTCGGTAACCCTTGGCAACGCTGTAGACGCGTTCCCGTCCCTCCTTCCGGCAGGTGATCAGTCCGGCACCGCGCAGAATTCCCAGGTGCTTGGAGACGTTGTAGGCGGAAATCCCAAGAGCGCTGGAGATCCCGTTGACGCACTGCTCACCCGACAGGAGGAGGCGTAGGATCCGGAGGCGGTTCTCTTCCCCCAAGGCCTTCAGGGCGCCGATGCAGTCCTTTCCCTTCACGCAACAAGGCTACCATTTCAATTCGCCGGGAGAAGTTTTAAGGCAGTTCTTGGAGGCGAATGAATTCGAGAATCCGAAAGTTCACCACAGTGTGCGTGGATTCTGTTGAAATCCGGGCGGTGCGTGGGTTTAAGTCACACCCATCACATCCACATCTGCTTATATGCGCATTTCTAGTTCCTCCCGGTCCGGTGCGGGCATGATTCTCTCCGCCTCCATGGCAACGCTGGCCCTGCGGGCGATAGCGGATCCCGCAGCCATCTCGGCACCGGCGACGCAGCCGTATCAGCTGGAGAAGGCCACCGTCGTCGGTCAGCCGGAATCCACCTCGGGTACGGGCTCGGCCACCCGCGTCGACGCGGCGGATCTGGCGGGACGTGAGCTGTTGTCAGTGCGCGATCTGACGGCCATCGCCCCGAACTTGGCAACCTTCGACGCCAACGGAGACCGGACTCCTCGATTCAGTCTGCGCGGCCTGCGGGAAAACAACTTCAGCTACGGGGAGAGCGCGGTGGCGATGTACATCGACGACGTGCCGTATGCCGACCTCTATTCCCGCGGAGTCCCGCTGTATGGAATCGAGAGTGCCGAATTTTTGCGTGGACCGCAGGGCACGCTATTTGGCGCGAGTCGGCCCGGCGGCGTCCTCAATCTCTTCACACGGCTTCCCGGCAACACGCCAACCGGCTACGGAACGCTGCGCTATGGCAGCTACGATGCCCTTTCCGCGGAAGGGGGCGTCAGCGGTCCGGTGATCCAGGATACCCTCTCTCTCGGCGTCACCGGTCTCTACGGAAAGCGCGAAGGTTTCTTCCACAACCTGGTCACCGGCAATGCGCCCGACAGCCGCGAAACCCTCGCGGGCCGCGTGCAAGCGCGCTGGACGCCCACGGAGCGGTTGGACATCACGGTCACCGCCTCCGGTGAGCGCTTTCACGACGGCGGCGTGGTGACGCGTCCCCTCAACGCCGGCGGGGATCTCTATGACCTGAAGGCCGATCAGGACGGCTTCAACCACATTGACTCCCACACGTTCTCGCTCCGTGCGGCGTGGACCGCCGAGCAGGTGCGCGTGGTGGCGATTAGCACTCGCCGCGATTTTCGCCAGAGCCTCCAGGGTGATTTCGACTACGCGGAATATCAGCCTAATCCACTCCTTCCGCCCGGGTTCTTTGTTCCGATTCCGGTGCTTTCCGGCTATGCGGCGCCCAAAGTCGGCCAGTGGGCCCAGGAACTGCGAATCGAATCCCCAGATCCGAAGGCGGCTTTGAAGTGGAATGCCGGCGGGTATTGGAGCGAGCACGTGCTCCGCAACGACTCTGGCTACGTGTATGGATCGGCAGCGCAGGCGGCGTTTGGACTTCCGTTCCCGGTCACCGGGTTGAAGGACCAAACTCTCGCTTCGCAACGCGACGTGAACTACGCGTTCTTTGGTCAACTCACGTACACCGTAGTGGAGAACCTCGACGTCACCGCCGGCATCCGGTGGGAGCGGGACGAACGGCATCTCGACCGCGACCATCTCAATCCGTTGGCGCCGGCCCCGTTTAACAACATCGCGTTCAAGGCGGCCCGCGACTTCGACGGATTTCAACCCAAGGCGGGTCTGGCCTATCATTTGAGCCCGGAGGCGACCCTTTGGTTCAGTGCGGCCGAAGCGTATCAGCCGGGTGGATTCAGCCCGTCGCAGGACAACCCCGCGACAGCTAACTACGCCAAATCCACCTCCGAGCACTATGAGCTGGGACTGACCAGCCGCCTGCTGGATGGAAAGCTGCGCGCCAGCGTCAGCGGCTTCCTGATCGAGACCAAAGACTATCAGGTGTACCGACCGGTTTCCTTCACCGACTTCCGCGTGCTGAACGCCGATCGCGCCCGGACCTGGGGCGCAGAAGCCGAACTGCGCTGGGAGCCCGTCCAGGGGCTGGAATTCGCCGTCGCCGCCGGGTGGTCGCAGGCGGAATTCCGCAATTTTGCCGCGCCGAATCCGGTGGGTGCAGGCACCGAGGATCTCGGGGGACGCACCATCAACTTCGTCCCGCAATTCACCCTCGACGCCTCCGGAACCTACCGGTTTCCGGGCGGCTGGTTTGTGGCAGCCGGCGTGACTGCGGTCGGCGAGTACTGGTTCGACGAACGCAATACCACCAAGCAATCGCCTTACGCGCTGGTTCGAATTCGGGCGGGCTGGGAGAAGGGCAACTTCGGGGTGGCGGCGTTCGCCCACAACCTCACGGACACCCACTACTACGCCAACGCCCTCGACCTCGGCCCCAGTCAGGGTTTTGTGGGGACCCCCGGAGACCCGCAAATCTTCGGCATCGAAGTCACCGGACGATTCTGAGACCGCGCGAAATCCCATCGTACCGCCTCAACGCCGCGCACCCACGTTGGCGCACTGCCGCCACGCTCAAGATTCGCGGTTCGCCGTTGAAGACGTGGCTGCACGCAAAGGGCGCTAAGCCGCTAAGGGAAGACGGAAGAACGCTGAGGATCGCATTGAGCCCCTCAGACATCCCGAATTCTTCTCCTGAGAATACCCCTGACCTTCAGGACGGGGATTCGGATCGGAATCGGAACGAGTCCCCAAAGGGACGGCAGGACCAACACCTTCTGCCGTCCCTCCGGGGCTCGTCAAAACCCGGGTGCATCGAGATCCCAGGCCTGAAGGTCAGGGCTATTTTCAGGGCCCAACCTCAGAACGGAATTCCCATCCAATCTGAGGGCACCATGGCCCCTCCCATCCCTTCGGACTCCCCGCGACGTCCTTCTTCGTTGGCG
>CANBTO010000407.1 GCA_947372405.1 Verrucomicrobiaceae bacterium | reverse complement strand
CCGTCATCCTCCACGCGGCGTTGCACCATCAGGGTTGCCCCCATTGTGAATTATTCTCGACTGCTGCCACCCGTAGGTGTCTGGACCGTGTCTCAGTTCCAGTGTGCCTGATCGTCCTCTCAGACCAGGTACCCGTCGTAGCCTTGGTGAGCCATTACCTCACCAACAAGCTGATAGGGTGCGAACCAATCCTATAGCGACAGCCATTACTGGCCACCTTTACTCTTGCGAGACTATGGGGTATTAATCCAAGTTTCCCTGGGCTATTCCCCACTATAGGGCATGTAATTCACATGTTACTCACCCGTGCGCCACTGGACCAATCTCGTATTACTACTCAATTGATCCCGTGCGACTTGCATGTCTTAAACACGCCGCCAGCGTTCGTTCTGAGCCAGAATCAAACTCTCCGTAAAAATAATCTAATTTGCCGTTCCGACATTACTGCCGGGCGGATTTTAAATCGGGGTGCTGACCTCTCAAGTTTCCTTTTTGGGCCAGCTTCCGCGCACTGTTTCAATATCGTTGCCGATAAATGATTTTCAGGTGCGCAGCGCACAATTTAATCTTTTTCCTCTGCCCAGCGTAACCTACTTGCTTAAGGCGCTTCGAACCATTTTTAAGGTGATTCTTGGCACGATTTCCGCTGAGCCATCCTGTCAAAGAGCTTGTTTCGAGGGGACTAAAAAGCCGATCGGGTGAAGATCTTACAAAGATCACCGCGATCGACGCCTTGTCTCTCGGTCGCCCTCCGTCGTGGCGACGCGCGGAAACTAGTCCCCCCTCCTCTCACCGGTCAATCCCTTTTGTCACCTTTTTTACAGATTTTTCCAACTCCTTCGCAACTCACTGGTTCTTAATGGGTGGGTTTTTAAACAGCATAGCGATTTCATTCCCCGAACCTGCAGTTTTCAGATACTCCGCTTTTGAAATATGCAAATTTCCGCTTTGGCCTTGGAAAATCCGGAGGCCCAGCAGATGCTGAGTCCGATGTCTAATCTGATCCGCGTAGAACCGATCGCCCTGCTGCCCACTCAGGCGGGGTGTGCCGTATTTCTAGGAAACGGGGTGAAGACCATCGTATTTTACATTGATCCGGGAGTGGGGACCTCGATCAATGCATCGCTAAGTGGTCAGATACCACCGAGACCGCTGACCCATGATTTGTATTTGCTGACGTTGGAAGCCTTTGGCGCAAAAGTTTCGCGGGCGGTGATCGTGCGGATGGAGCATGAAATTTATTACGCGCGGCTGATTCTGGAAGCCGAGAATGAAATCATGGAGCGGAAGATCATCGAGCTCGACGCCCGTCCCTCTGATTGCCTCGCGATCGTCGCCCGCTGCGGTGCGCCATTTTACGTTGTTAGAGAGTTGTGGGACACGCTCGAAGACATGACCGGTGTGCTCAAAGAGATGCGC
Organism: Verrucomicrobiaceae bacterium; assembly: GCA_947372405.1. The sequence continues at coordinate 3,858 of CANBTO010000407.1, read as the reverse complement.
GAAAATAGCGGGTCGGACGAGGGCGGTTCGCCGGATCTCGGCATCCTATGAAATATTTCACGAATCCCCCTTGCGAAGGAACCTGATGGTTTTACGGTAACGGCCTATGTCCCTCATCTCCGCGCCCGCCCTACCCGACTACTTTCACGAGGAAATTCTGCTTCATCCGGAAAACCGCGAGTTTCCAGCATTCGATCTCGTCCGGTTGTTGGGAACCGTGTTCTCTCCGACAGAGGGCTGCCGTGTCTGCATCCTCATTGATTTTGACGAGCCAGTCTCGCTCATGCGCGACCACGCCTACCTCAGGCAAGCGGGCTTTCCCGTTCAGAAAAACGCCTATCAGCATTTCTATCTCGGACTACAGAACGGCGCCCTCGACGAACTCGGCATGACGGGTGGCGAAATGTTCGCCTTCCGCTGCACCCGCGGATCCAATCTCGATTTGGCAGATGAGATCTGGGACACGAAAGGAAACCTGCTCTCATTGGATGCCGATATCTATCCAAACTACGATTTGATCCTCTGCATCTCGACCTTCTCCGCCACCGCGCCGCTCACCGCGAAATGCAAACAATATGGCTTCCGGGGTGCCACTCTCCATGGCCTCAACGACGTCATCCTCAACTCCGGCCTCGCCGTTGATTACCATGAAGTCTCGGAAGATGCGGAACGCCTGCGCCTCGCTCTAACGAACGCCGACTCGATCGAAATCGACTTCACCCTCGAAGACGGTCGCATTCTAACAGCTTGGCTTGGGCTAGGCGGTCAAGACGCTCAGAAATCCCATGGCCTCTGTCTTGGAAAAAATCCCGACATCGCCAATCTCCCCGCCGGTGAGGTTTACTTCGTGCCAGTCGATGCCCGCGGACATTTTCCCATGAAATACGAGGACGGCACACTCGGGGTGCTCGAAGTTGAAAACCGCTGCATCATCCATTCCACGCTCATTCAAGGCAGCCAGGCCACCATCGACGCGCACAACGCCCGCCTTGCCGATGACCCGATGACCGGCACCCTCGGCGAGCTTGGTTTCGGCACCCAAGTCCTCCCTGTATCCGGTGCGGATATCCAAGACGAAAAAGTGTTAGGCACCTGTCACCTCGCCACTGGCCGCGACGACCATCTCGGCGGTGATATTCTGCCGAGCATGTTCAAGAAACATGAGAACTCGACCCATGATGACATCCTGTTCGCCCCGCACAAAACCCCGAATTTCAACATCAGCCAAGTGCGGATGAAGCGCGGCACGCAGAACGAAATCCTCATCGAGAATTTCCGCCCTTCACGATATCTAATCGACGCGCTCGCCTCCAACCGATGATCAGTCGTTCCGGTTTTTCCACCAGCACGCAATCAAGCCATCCAGCGAGATTTTCCCGGGACCAAAAACCAAGGTCACTAGGCAAACACATAGAAACATGAACGGTGCCTGATCGGTGAAGTCATACAAACTGTTGAAGCCCTCGGCCCGGTGAGCAGTGAGGTAGGCAACGATCATCGAAACAATTAACGGCACCGAGATCAGCCGCGTGCAGAGACCTGCAATCAACAGCAGCCCGCCAATCATTTCCGTGCCGCCAACCAACCCCGCATGGAAGCCGGGAGCCGGAATATGTAGGTCGGTAAAAAATTCCTTGGTTCCCTCAAAGTGCCTCAACTTACCACTGCCTGATAAATAAAAACGCCACCCAATGGTGATGCGGAGAAACAACAGGACCATGCACTGCATGGGTGGATTAAAACGGGCGTGAAGACGGGCAATTTTATCCAGGATCGGTTTCATTGGGTAGCTAGGGAGGTGAAAGTTCGCGGCACCGTGACTTGATTCGTCGCGGTTGGCTGAATGCTAGAGCAAAATGACGCGAATGTATTCCCCAGATTTCAAAAAATCGCATGCCCACCCGGAAGTCACACGCGATGGCGTTATTCCAGCCATGGCGATTGGTGATTGTCTGCTTGGCAGAAGCCTCAATCCGGGTGATGGATGGGGCCTCACAATGCGTTACCGAGAGGCGATCGATTGGCTATTTTCCACCCAGATGTTCGGGATCAAACTCGGACTTGATGGGCCGCGCCTTTTGCTCAGGGAATTCCTCGCCTATCCCGCGCATGGCGTGAAGGTCATCCACGTCGCCGGGACCAACGGCAAAGGCAGCACCTGTGCGATGATCGACAGCATCGCCCGCGCCTGCGGCCAGCGGTGCGGACTTTTCACCTCGCCACATCTCATCGACTACCGCGAACGGATCCAAGTCAACGGCGATCAAATTCCTGAAGAAACCTGCGCCGCCATGCTTACCGAGCTGCGTGCCGTCTGCGAGCGGATGGATCCACATCCCAAATTTTTTGAAATCTCACTCGTCCTCGCAATGCGCTGGTTTCGGCTCCGCGAGTGCGAACTTATCGTGCTGGAAACCGGCATGGGCGGGCGGCTCGATGCCACCACCGCCGTGCCCGCCGATGTCTGCGTGATCACCCCCATCGGACTCGACCACATGCAGTGGCTGGGAAACTCACTGGAAGAAATCGCACTCGAAAAAGCGGGCATTTTCGTCCGTGGAAAACCCGCCATTTCCGCCCCTCAAACCGCCGGGGTGACGCACGTTTTGGAGCAGGAAGCCAACGAAAAACGGGTGCCTCTGGAGTTCATTGACGAGCCGCTGTTAGGCTATTCTCTTGCCCTCGCCGGCGAGCATCAGACATGGAACGCCGCCGTCGCGATAGCGGCGCTACACCGCGCCGGCATTCCGCTCAACTCCGACTGCGTGCGCTACGGTCTCGGCCACGTCAACTGGCCGGGGCGGTTTGAAATGATCCGCCCCGGCGTCGTCCTCGACGGTGCACACAATCCCCAGTCCGCGGCCGTTCTAGCAGCCACCTGGCAGACATGCTTTCCCGGCAAAAAGGCAGCGCTCGTCTTCAGCGCCGTCAGCGGCAAGGACATCGCAGGCATCCTCGCCATCCTCGCCCCGCTGGCCTCACGGATTTTCCTCTGTCCGGTCGATTCCCCCCGCGCGGCGACGGTAGCCGAGCTCGCTGAACATTTACCACCTGATGCCCCGCCGCATCAAGCTTGTGACACCTTCGCCAGAGCCTTCGCCGCCGCGCTCGCCCATGCAGACCCGCTCCTTGTGGCCGGCTCGCTATTTCTTGTCGGCGAGGCCCGGGCTTATCTAACTGACGGGAAATTTCAACCCAGCGCCCAGTAGCTCGGGCGGCAGGATGATAATTGTTATAACTCCCATTTCCCCATCCGTTAATATCAAGCTCACTCCTCCGGAAAAATCCAACGACTGTCGAAGCCCGGAATCTTCTCGCCAAATTGGATTTTCCAATACCGCTCCACATACCGCTCCACACCCTTGAGGTAGCTGAGCTCGGGCTTGGGTGTTAACGTCCACTTTATATCCAGTTCACGGGCATTGGCTGGCAGCTCAATGACGCGATTCACGGCTTTCACTTCTTTCCCATCTACAAAAGCTGAACCAAGTTGTGCAAACCAAGGAATATGAAACTGAATCATTTTCGGCGCCTTCCGCCATTTTGAATCAAAGCTCACCTTGGCCCCACCTTCGCTCGCATCAATGGTGTAGGAAATAGTTCCGTAATCAGTCGGAGCGTTCTTAACTTTCACTTGCTTATTCGGCTCCAACCATAGCGGTGCCAGCGCCGAGGCTAAATGCAGAATCGGCTCATGGGTATCTTCACGGACCAGCATATTTCTGAAACATTCATTGAACCTTGCGGCGCACCAGCCGTGAGGCGGGTAGTTGTTGTGGAAATTCCGGTCACGCCAAGCCCAGATGTCGAACTCAAATCCGGTGTTGGTGCTGCCCGTATGAACGAGGAATGAATAAA
>CANBTO010000406.1 GCA_947372405.1 Verrucomicrobiaceae bacterium | reverse complement strand
GGCGGGAACACGATCTCGATCGGCGCGCTGTCCAGCACCGGAACTGCGGGCAATCTGGGAGGTGGCACTGCTGGAAGGGCAACCTACTCCGTCGGCGGCAAGAACCTCAGCACCACCTATGCAGGAAAAATCACCGGAAACGCCTCCCTGACCAAGAGCGGAACGGGTTCGCTGACACTTACCAATAGCCACACGTATACCGGTGCCACGACTGTCTCTGCCGGCTCTCTGCTTGTCACCGGCGCTCTCGGCACCACACCTGTCTCGGTCTCCTCGGATGCCACCATCGGCGGCACCGGCACGCTCGGTGGCAGCCTTACCCTTGCCTCCGGCGCGAGGCTCGCGCTTGGTGTGGAAGCCACAGCTACCAAGGGAATCACCGTTTCGGGTATAACCACCCTCAATGGCCCCGTCGTCGTTGTGCCCGCGCTTCTCGGCGGCACTCTGGCGCCTGGTACCTACACTCTTCTTTCCTACTCCGGCACCCCGCTGAACGCGGCGAACTTCACCTGGGACGACACGACACACTCCGGCTACCTCGCCACTTTCAGCACCGCCACTTCCGGTCAGGTCAAGATCACCGTTACCGCCTCATCCACGCCGCCGACTGCGCCTTCTGGACTGGCTGCCACAGCCACAGCGGGTCAGGTCAGCCTGACGTGGAACGCGGCGCTCGGCGCAACCGACTACAAGGTCTATCGCTCGACCAACAGTGGAGTCAGCTACGTTGAGATTGCCTCTGGCTTGAGCGGCAATTCCTTCACCGACATAGGTAGGATAAATGGCAGCACCTACTATTATCGGGTGAACGCCACCAACTCGATTGGTGGGAGCGGATATTCCAATCAAGTCAGCGCCACGCCGACGCAAAATTACTCACAATGGACGGCAACCGCCTTTCGAGGCGAACTGGATCCGAACATCATCGGATTCGATGCGGACCCCGACGGCGACGGGCGTCCCAATCTGCTGGAATATTTTCATGGCACCTCACCGACGGCGACGAACACCCAAAGTCCCGTGGCGTGCGCGATGGATGATCGGGGCAACGTCGTGGTGACCTTTCCAATGTCCAAAAACCTGTCGAACGTTAATTACACAGTGCAGCAATCAACGGATCTGACCATGTGGACCGAAACGAACGTGACACCGACCGTGGCGAGCGATCAAGGGACTTATTACCTGATGAATGCGACTGTTTCGCAAGGGAACTACAACAAGCTCTTTTTGCGAATTGCCGTCACGGAGCAATGATGCTTCGCAAGTCTTTCCGCATGTCCGTCAACGCTCGACAGGAAGCAGAAAATAGGCGGCGGCACAATCCCATTTGCCGCGACCTCGAGGACGTGCTCCTCCCTCACGCTGTACTCACGTATTCGATCTTCGTCGATCCAGCGACGGGCGGAATCTTCGCGCACGTCGAGATCGAAGACGAAGCGCGCTGGCAAGTCATAGTGCAGACGGATGTCTGCCAGCGGTGCTGGCGTTTCATGCTTGAGATCATGCCAGCGAATCCCGATGACAGGATGGTTTTTGCGACCGCGGAAGACGGATTCCTCGTGGTCGGTGGAGTCGGATCCGGTGAGCACACGCTCGTCCGCCAGGATCACTGAGACTGACGGCGTTAACCCTTCAGGGGTATTGGTTCGGGAGCGTTTCCATGGTTTGCTGGAGTGTAAACCCAAACAGCTCCACCCTTGTATTTTCCCAACCCGATGTCCCATCAGTGGAGAAGCCGCCTGACATGGCGGCTGCTGGGCCCGATTGCGTGTCTTTGGCTGCTGGTGCTCCTCACTCCTGCCGCATACGGGCAGCGGCAGATGGAAAAGCTCAACCGCGGACTGGTCGCCGTCCGCAAAAACTCCACCCAGATCTATCTCAGTTGGCGGCTTTTCGGAAATGATCCGTCGAACGTCGCTTTCAATCTCTACCGTTCTGTCAACGGAGGCACTCCCTCCAAGCAGAACGCCTCACCCATCACCGCCACCACCGACTACACCGACACTCCCGGCTCCACCAACCTCACCAACAACGCTTATTCGTATTTCGTGCGTCCCGTCATCAATGGCGTGGAACAGCCAAATTCGGAGACAGCTTCCCTGATCGCGAACGCGCCGCAGAAACAGTTCCTCACTCTTCCGCTCAGGACGGATACCGGACCTAACGGACCCTACACCGTGAAGTTCGCATGGGTCGGCGATCTGGATGGCGACGGGGATTACGATTTCGTCGTGGACCGGCAGTCCACGCTGGGCTCGTACGAGCAGTTTCTCGAAGCCTACAAGAACGACGGCACCTTCCTCTGGCGCATGGCCATGGGTCCTAACAGTGTTAACCAATACAACATCGAACCGGGCTCCTCCGCCATCAGTGTAGGCCATGGTGACAACGTCACGGTGTATGACATGGATGGCGACGGCAAGGCGGAGGTGCTCGTGCGCACTTCGAACGGAGTGGTGTTCGGCAACGGCGCGGTCCAGAGCGACGGTGCGAGCGACAACGTCCAGTTCCTGTCCGTTGTCAACGGCCTGACGGGCGCGGAGCTTGCACACGCGACAGTGCCTAACCCTCGGCTAGCGGACGGACCGATGAATGGCCACATGGGGATACTTTATCTCGATGGCAAGCGCCCGTCCGTATTGCTCGCGGCGAAGAACCGCGATGTGAACGATGACTTCCACGGCACCATCACCGCCTGGGATTGGCGTGGCGGCTCGCTGACCCAGCGTTGGACATGGGAGGATTCCGGAGCCATCCACGCGCCCGAGGGCCACCAGATCCGCATTGCGGATGTGGACAACGACGGCAAGGACGAGTTGGTTGATATCGGCTACGTGCTCGATGACAACGGCGCCCAGTTGTTCAATATCCCGGAGATCGTTCACGGCGACCGTTTCCACCTGACCGACATCGATCCGGACCGCCCGGGTCTGGAAACCTACATCATCCAGCAGAACAACACCTCTGGGCTGGCCACCGCTCTGTATGACTCGGGAACCGGCGGCATCATCCGGAAATGGTATGCCGGCAGCATCGTCGATGTCGGACGTGGCATCGCGCTCGACATCGCCCCCGCCTCCAAGGGCTGCGAGATGTTCTCCACCCAGCCCGGCATCTTCAATGCCAAGGGCCAGCAGATCTACGCGAACAATGTCTGGGCACCCGAAGGCCTCTGGTGGGATGGCGACCTCGGCCGCGAGTTCATCGACGGCGCGGGCAGCGGCGCGCTCAATCCGGTGATCAACAAGTTCAACGCCACCACCGGCGGAACCGACCGCATATGGAGCCTGTACAACGACTGGGGCGATTACAGCATCACCCAGGCCTACGGCGGACGTCCCGCGTTCTGGGGGGATATCCTCGGTGACTGGCGCGAGGAACTCGTTTTCATCCAGTCCGACTACGCCGCTTTGCGCATCTACACCACCACCGAGCCTGCGAGCAACCGGCTCTATACGCTGATGCAGAATCCGCAGTACCGCTGCCAGGCGACGACGAAAGGTTATGTGCAGTCGAGTTATGTCGATTATTATCTCGGTTACGGCATGTCGCCCGTCGTGCCACCGCCGCCGATGATTGACACGGACTTGAACTGGGCTGCGGGTTCGACATGGGACATTGGATCGTCCGTCTCGTGGAAAACCCCGGCGGGTGTGTCCTCCGTCTTCGCCCAGGGAAACCGCGTGTTGTTTGATGTGTCCGGTTCGAATGCGTCGTCCGTCGCCTTGTCGGGCACCCTGAATCCGGGTGCTGTCAATTTCTTCAATCCGCAGGATTTCACGCTCAACGGCGCGGCCGGTTCGTTGTCGGGCACCATGACCTTCGCGAAGTCCGGCAAGGGCATGGTGACACTCACCGGGGCGCACGGTTACACGGGCACCACCACGATCTGGGATGGCGCGTTGGCGGTGAACGGCCAGCTCACCGGCAGCCCGGTCACCGTATGGGGCGGCACATGGGGCGGCGCGCTCGCCATGGGCCGGACCGGTGGACGTCTCTCCGGAGCCGGAACCATCAGCCAGCCGGTGACCGTAGAATACCGTGGCGCCATCGCTCCCGGAGCGGGAATGGGTTCCGCCGCGACACTTGCGCTCGGTTCCAATCTAACAGAAAAAGACGGTTCCGTGCTTGCCTTCGATCTTTCCAGCGACCCCTCGGGTGTTGCGGCTCCAAACGACAAGATCACCGTGGCCGGCAACCTCTCCCTGTCAGGCACCGTCTCTATCGACATCGTCGGATCTCCGGCACCAGGAACCTACACCTTGCTCACCTACGGCGGTTCGCTCACCGGTTCCGCCTCGAATCTCGCTTTCAATGTTCCCGAGGGCATTCCCTACACCGTGGCGCTGGGTTCCGGCTCGCTGACCCTGACGGTTCCGGTCTCCCGCGCTCCAGCATCGCTCGTGTGGAAGGGTGGCAACGGAGGCAATGCATGGGATCTCGCCGCGACCGTGAACTGGTCCCGCTCCGGTACGCCGGACAAGTTCGTGTCCGGTGACACCGTGACTTTCGACACCAACGGCTCCGCAAACCCGACGGTCACTCTAACAACGTCACTGCCTGTGGCGGGTGTGAGGGTTTCCGCGGATTCGGATTACACGTTCTCAGGGGCTGGATTTGTTTCCGGCACGGGTGGGCTTGCGAAAACCGGTTCCGGAACACTCACCCTTCTGAACAACAATACCTACAGCGGCCCCACCACCGTCACGGGGGGAACTCTTGCCGTCAACAGCCTCGGCGACGGAGGATCCCCAAGTTCCATCGGTGCCGCGGGAACGGCCGCATCGAATCTTGTTCTCGACGGCGGCACGCTCGCGCTGGTAGGCGAGCAAACCGACACCAACCGGTCCATGACGCTTGGTTCCTCGGGCGGAACCATTTCGGTGCCCGCATCCAAATCCCTGCAAATCTCGGGTGTGATCACCGGTACCGGATCCCTGACCAAAACCGGCGCGGGAACTTTGATCCTCGCCTCACCCAACACCTTCAGCGGCGGGGCCTTTATTTCCGAAGGCAAGGTCTTCCTCGCTTCGGACAGCGCCAATGTCTCGGGCCTCGGCGGTGGCTTGATCACCCTCAACGGCGGCACGCTCGACATGAGCAGCAATACCGACACGTCATCGTGGGCAACGAGCGCCTGGTCCATTCATGTTCCTTCGGACACCGCCGGCCGGCTCAACTCGGATGGCCGCTGCAATTTGACCGGAGCTCTCACCGGTGGCGGCGATTTCACCTTCTACACCAGCTTTGTCCGCACCGAAGTGCTGGGAAACTGGTCCGCTTTCACGGG
>CANBTO010000405.1 GCA_947372405.1 Verrucomicrobiaceae bacterium | reverse complement strand
CGGTTGTTGCAATGCGCGGACCGACCCCAGAGAACGGGGAGCGGCGGGGGGCACAGGAGGAAGCTGCGCCAGTGAAACGGAGGCGATCTAACATGTCTCGATGTTGCGATGCGCGGACTGACCCCAGAGACAATTCACTCTGATACTACTGACCTCTTCGATAAGATTTGATACGCAAAATCTCGGCGGTCGGTCTTTATGCGTGTCTTTTCTTTTAGGAATGTTTTAAGATCGCATATTGCACTATAGCTATCAAAAACTTTTTCAAAATCACTACTGGTAAAAAATACGGATGGAATCGGCCCATCGCGAGATATATCTGCAAAATTTGCAACTCCATATTCGTCATTCCAGCTTAAAGGAATATTTTTTAAGACTGTTTTATACTTACCTTCAGGTCCGTCATTTAGAATTGCGAAAAAATACAGTTTACCTCCATTATCAACCACTTTGACAATGATCGCTTGTTGTCCATTAGTCAAATCACCAAAAGCATGCACAACAGATGCATCCGCGTCGCGTATTGGCAGTTTGATGGAAATGAACGGTTCTTCTTTACACATAATCCTCGAATGGTTTAAGTGCGGTAAATATTTTCCCGCTAAAAAGCATAAAATTAAAAAAACAGATACAATTGTAAATTTTGCACACGAACTGAATTTTTCCAACAACATAAATAAATAAATTTATTAACTTAATATTGAAAACATTACCTTGCCAATTTCAAGGAAGACGAACCGTTCCGACATCTAAATACGTCCCGGGACTTGGATCCGGTCGATTTTGTAGGTCATTACTTACTGAAATTGACCCTGGTTGATACGTCAAGTTTGATAAATCAAATCTCGGGCTGTAATCTGCATGCCGGATCCAATCATCAGAACCTTTCTTCCTTTTTTGAGTAGCTATCTTAATCGTGAACACACTTGGATCATACACCGCATTCCCGTCGGGTTTAATCCGCGATGCAGACATTGTAACCTGCCATGCATCATAATCAACAGCTACTCCATTGCGGAACGCCCCCGTTTGGGAAACGATCGCTCGAGCAGCTACAGGAATCACATCGGCGGATTTTATTCTGAAATAATAGCATTCATCTTCCTTTTTTATTCCAAACCCAAAATAGAATCCGCTTTGATCGATCTGCGGCCCTCCACCAAAAATTTCAAGCCCAGTATGACCAAGCACATCCCACTGATTCACACCATGATTCGAAACGAAACAATATAAGTTAATACCACCTCTTTCCCCAATCGGGTCCCTTGACGGCCACCTGCCGGACAGCGGGTCATAGTAGCGGTATAGGTAATCAGCCACACGCACCCTTTTGGCACTGCGGAGGAGGCGACCCAACCTATCGGATGCGAGCGCATTGGATGGATTTCCGGGGAAGGTCGGTCTCGGGCGCTTGGGGCGGGATTCCGGCCCGTTTTCCGGCGGCGGATCATCGTCATCGGGGGGCGGATCATGTTTCTCACGCCCGTTTGCATCCGCTTGGGCGGGGTCATGCGTCACTGTGGGGGCGGCAGCCATTTCTGGTCCGGCAGGTAACGGATCGGCGGTCTGGATAAAAGCCGAATCTTTCCCGCCGTCGGAAATCGGTGAAGGTGGTCCGGCTTGATCTTCGGCTTCCTGAATCCGTCCGTGCGGGTGGCTGCGGGCATGAACCTCGGCGAGGGCCTTGATGTTGACGTGGGTGTAGATCTGGGTGGTATCCAGCCGTGCGTGCCCCAGCATTTCCTGGACGAACCGGATGTCCGCGCCGCCCAGGTGCATGTCCGTGGCGCAGGAATGGCGGAACAAGTGGCATGAGCCGTTCTTGTCGATACCGGCTTTTTTCATGAGACCGGCCACCCAGTTGCCGAGATAATCCGGGCTGAAGCGCGTGCCATAGCCACTGAGGAACAGGGCGGTTTCCTGTGGAAGGTGATGGAAGAGCGGTCTGGACTCGGCGAGGAAGCGGGCAAGCCAGGCGGCGGCACGCTCGCCGACGGGAAGCAGGCGGCTTTTGCCGTTCTTGCCCTTGCGCACGAGCAGGGTCCGGGTGTGAGGATCGAAGTCGCGAAGATCCAAATTGGCCATTTCCGCGCGCCGGATGCCCGCAGCGTAAAATAGCTCCAGAATCGTCCGGTCGCGCAGACCGAAGGGATCGTTCGTGTCGGGAATGGTAAGCACGCGGTCAATTTCTTCGGGATTGAGCGATTTCGGAAGGTGGCGGGCCTGCTTGCGTGGCAGGTCCAAGTCAGCGGCGGGATTGGCGGGAATGACACCGGAGCGGCAAAGCCAGGCGAAGAAGCGGCGGACGCAGCCGAGGCGTGCGATCTGCGTGTTGACGACCAGAGGCTGCTTGGTTCGCGGTGAACGATAATGGTGGAGGTGGACTTGGTAGATCTCAAGGGTGGCGCGGGTGAATACATCGGGCGAATCCAGGTCGAGAGCTGCCGCCCACTCGACGAACCCCTTGAGGGACCAATGATGAGCGTCGATGGAGCCCTGCGAGTAGCTACACTTGGACGCCCAAGAAGGACGTGACGCCCGCTTACGACTTCGATGGGAATTTGACATACGACGGCCGCTGGGACTACACTTGGGACGCGGAAAACCGCCTTGTCCGGATGCAGACCACCACCCTCGCCGCCACCGCGGGCGTTCCACGCCAACGGCTGGACTTTGTCTATGATTCCCAGTCCCGGCGCATCTCCAAAACCGTCTCCAACTCCACCGACGGCACCAACTGGGCCTTCGCCAGCAACCTGCGCTTCCTCTACGACGGCTGGAACCTCAGCGCCGAATACAGCGCCCCCTCCGCCAGCTTCACCACCCTCACCCTGCAAGCCGGCCACACCTGGGGCACCGACCTGTCCACCACCCCCCAAGGTGCCGGCGGCGTCGGCGGTCTCCTCTGCACCCCTCTCAACTCTCAACCCTCAACTCTCAACTGCTTCCCCTCCTATGACGGCAACGGCAACGTCAGCGAATATCTGGCAGCCGACGGTTCCGTCTCCGCCCATTTTGAATACGATCCATTCGGCAACACCGTGGTGGCCACGGGATCGCCTGAATTGTTCACCTACCGTTTCAGCACTAAACCGCTGGATTTCGAAACGGGTCTTTATTACTACCAATACCGCTACTATGACCCGCTGACAGGCAGGTGGCCATCAAGGGATCCCATCGAGGAAGGAGGGGGCGTTAACGTGTATGGGTTCGTGGGGAATAATGGGGTGAATTGGGCTGATCGACTTGGTATGGAGTTTTACGCAGCTTTTGTGCCGGCATGGTGGGAATTGAATGACGGCAAAACTGAGCCATTTCAGCCGGGGCAGGGAGATGTTCTAGATGACTCAACCACAGAGCTCTTTTTGAGGTTAGGACAACGTATTGCAGCCACCTCCAGAGAAGCTGCTCAGGAGAGTATCCAAGAACTTAGCTCGATGACTGATGATGAATGGAAACGCATCACGTCGAATGGCTTCTCAGTTAGATGGGTGAATTCTTCTAGGGAAGTTGGCGTAACTCTGGGTAATCTCAGTGGGAAAGAGTATGATGTGGAGCTAATTGATCGGACTGGCACTTCTAGAAGTAAAGTAATTCAATGGTTGAGGCACGAGTTGGGAAGTCATTCAGAGATTTTTATAAGAGGGAATCCAGAAGCGATTCTTAGAAGAGTTGTTCAAAGAGGGAACGAAGAACTAAGCAAGGATTATGAATGGACAAGTTTTGGTTTGATCATGCATCATGGACGATCTGGCCTTAATTTTCCTACGGGAGGCGTTCCTCTAGAAGACGGACGTAGTGCTGCTGGCAAGGTCAAAGCTCGTCAATCAAACTTGATAGCTTGTGTAGCGAATCCCGAAGGCGTAGGAGAAATTGTCGACTTTGTTGCGATGAGTTTGCAGATTGATAACAAAGGCTGTAAAGCAGTCTTTTCTCTTGCTCAGGTGGTGCGTGGATTCTCAAGAGACTAAAATGAAAACATTATATACTGTTCTAATTGTTATTATTATGACTTTTGCTTGTGCCTCATTGTCGTATGGTCAAGTGTTGGAAGGAATCTTTTTCATAGACAAAGGCACGATTGATATTCAGATTGAAAACAAAAGCCAGAATGCAGTTGTTCTCGAAGGTTTGAGCGATAGACTTTGTGATGCAAAATTTTTCACTTCAGACAGAAAAAGTATTGCCTTCGAAATCGAAAAAATTTCGAATTCAAAGTCGTTTCAAGAATGGACTCGGCTTCTTGCGGTTAGCCCGGATGGGGCAAATCCGGGTGCAATCCACCGTTCAATCATGAATAATATAAGAATCTCTGAAGATAAAAAAGTTCAAATTGCTTATATGGTTTTTAAGGTTAAGGTTTTGACGATTGAAAAAGATAGACGTTTAAGCGTGCCTAAAGAAATTGAAGTTCAATTGGCAAGGAAATCCTGACCGGGGAAACGTCAATGCATCAATGAATGGGGTCAGAGTATTCGGATTCACATCGCTGGAGTCGGACCGGCCATTCGGGACCGATCCTCCGGGCGGTCCGCGAGAATGCATGGAGAATGAGCCGGGCAAGGACGTGGCGGAAGCTCTGTCCTTGGCTAGGGCATTCGCTTTCCATTCGCCGGACCGCCCGGAGGATCGGTCCCTGCCTTGCAAGTCATTCACACAAATCGAACTCCGCGTTTTCCTCTGCGAGCTCCGCGCCTCCGCGTTTCACTGAAATCAAATTTTAAACAGAGGTCTTGGATTACATTTGCGGGCGGACGCCCCGCACCTAAGATCCGCCACATTCCCATGCACCGCCTGTCCTGCATCCTCTTCCTTGCGAGCGTCTGTCTGGGGTCGGTCCGCGCATTGCAACAACCGATTCTGTTAGTCATCGCTGGGGTCGGTTCCCGCATCGCAACATTCGCATATGTTAGAATTCGTCACACTCAGGGGATAGACCCGCAAGGGTAAGCGGGGGCCATAGCGGCATCTGAAGATTCTTACGGCCCTATATCATAGGCGTCATAGTTTGGCTACCTATGACACCTATGAATGAATCCATTATGAAGTCCGACTGGCTTAGTCGCCTGCGCTACACTCCGGAGCAGAAGAAGACGATGTGAACGGTCCGCGCATCGCAACAACCTGTTCTGTTAGTCCGTGTCTGGCCAAGCTCCAATCGAGGGCGCGGCGAATGGCTTCGGCGATGTGTTTGCCGGTGAGGGGGATGGTGCGGGCGTCGTGGCGGGAGCGCCGGGATTGGGCTAGAAGCGGTATCGCCCGAAGCGGTTTGAACGGATATTTGCAACTGCGG
>CANBTO010000404.1 GCA_947372405.1 Verrucomicrobiaceae bacterium | reverse complement strand
ACCACCTGTCCGAGTTCCATCAACGCCGCATGATAGGACCGCGCCCGCTTCGGGTCCGCAAGCTCCTCCGCCCAGTTCCAGAGCTGTTTGATCCCGCCCGTTTCATCGACCGGATCGGAGAAATCCATGACTCTCGAAAGCACCCTCGCCACATTTCCATCCACCAGCACCGCCGGAAGATTGAAGGCGAAGGCCCGCAAGGCCCCGGCCGTGTAGGGACCGATGCCCGGAAGCTTCATCAATTCGTCACGGTCCTTCGGGAAAACACCGCCGTGATTCGCGATCACCGCCCGCGCGGTTTCGCGCAGCATTCTCGCCCTCCGATAGTAGCCGAGTCCCTCCCATGCCTTCAGCAGGGCCGCGTCCTCCGCTACCGCCAGCGTCCGCACATCCGGAAAAACCTCCAGAAAACGCGTGTAATACCCTTTTCCCAATACGGTCGCGATCTGCGTCTGCTGGAGCATCACCTCGGAAACCAGGATCTCATAAGGCTCCACCGTCCGCCGCCAGGGATAGTCCCTGCCGTTTTTCGAAAACCAGCGGACCAGCGCGTCGCAGAAGGCTTTGCGGCCAACCAGCGCGTCTGTTTCAAATCGGGGCTTCAACACGCCGCGAAGCATCCGCCATCCGCTCCGTCTTCGCCAAGAGAATCCGAACGCCGGGTTTGTCAGAAAGCATTATGGCCTGGCAGGAGCTGGTCCTTTCAAGCGGCTGGTGATGGTGGCGGGCAGTTTGGCCTGCGAGATCCAGCTCTGCGCGGCCGTGGGATCGATTTTTTCCCAGCGGTTCAACAGCTTCACGTATGCCCCGTCCTTCACGGTCGGATCACTGATTTGTGATGCCATCGTGAGGGCGCTCAGCGGGTTCGACTCCATCATCGTTCCGGCGGTGACCGTGCGCAGATGATCCGTGGCCTGGGATGCCGGCTGCTGGTTCACCCAGGCCGCGGCATCCGCGGGTGACACGACGGACCATGTTCTAACCGCTCCATCCAGCGCCTCGCGCTGCTCCTTCGAATCGGACAGGGCGAGCGCCCATGCCACGGCCTTGTTAGGTTCGGTGCCGGCCCAGGTGGTGGCGATCTCCGGTATGGCCTGGCTGCGGGTGCTTCCCGGAGGAAACTGAGAGGCCCATTCCGCGGCCACCGTGGGGTCGTTGATCGTCCAGAGCGAGAGCAAGGTGGCTGCGGAAACGGCCTGTGTGTCCCCGCTGAGCGTCATGACCCATGCGGATGCGGCGGTGGGATCCTGCGCGCCCCATGTGCCGATCAAGGATTCCGCCAGATCCCCCGCATGCGGTGTTCCCATCTGGCTGTCCACCCATTTGGCGGCATCCTCGGGAGACTGATTGGCCCATTCGGAAACCAGGGACTCATACGCGATCTCCTTCCGATCGGCATCCTGGAGGGAGCCCACCCATTCGAGCGCGGCCTTGGGATCCTGATCCACCCAGGCGTTGACCACGGCCGTGGTCGCACCTTCGGAGAGCAATCCGTTGGGAAGGCTGCCGACCCATTGCGCGGCGGCTGCGGGATCCGTGCCCGCCCATTCGTTGACGATCATCCCGAACGCCTCTGAGGCAAGCGGGCCGGTCAAATGCGTGGTGGCCCACTTGGATGCCGCATCCGGATCCTTCGAGGCCCATCCCGAGCAGGCGGCGTCCACGGCGGCCTGCTTGAGGTGCCCGGGTGGAAGCGTCTGCGCCATGGCCAGCGCGGCTTCGGGATCTGATAGAGCCCACTCGCGCATCAGGCCGCTCAGGAAGGCCGCGCGCTCCGCGAAGTTCTTGATTTTGAGAGATTCTTCCCACGCCTCTTTCGGGTCCTTCGCTGCGAGCAGGCGGGCTTTTTCCTCGATCCGGTCCAAGCCACGCAAATTTGCCGCTGGCATCGATCTCGTTGCGCGCGACTTGGTGGACGAGTAGTGGCCAGCCGGAGCATCCGCAGGCTTGCCGGAAGCCGCGCTCCCACCGCTACGCAGGCTCAATGCGGTGATTCCCGAGCCACCGAGTATGCCGATTGCTAGCATGGCCAGCGGATTTTGGAAAATTAGTCTCATAAGAAATGGCCTTTGTGAAAAAGCCGGGATTCCTGCAATGCAAGAACCCCGGCGGGTGAATCATTTCTGGCAGGGAATTTCAAGTCGCCAGGCAGAGTCGGTTTCAGCCTTATTTACCGCTACCGCCGCCACCGCCACCGCCACCGCCACCGCCACCGCCGCCGCCACCGTGATCGTCGACGCCGTCGCCGTTTTCATCGGAATCGTCGGCATTCGCAACGCCGTCGCCATCCATGTCGTCGTCGCCGGTATTGGTGACTCCGTCGCCGTCGATGTCGTCGTCGGTGGCATTGTCCTCACCGTCGCCGTCCACATCCATGTCGGCTCCGTTGTCTTCGCCATCGCCGTCCACGTCGCTGTCGGTGCCGTTGTCATTACCGTCACCATCGACGTCGCCGTCGTCGCCGTTGGTCACGCCGTCACTGTCCACGTCGGTGTCGAGGGCGTCGGTCACGCCGTCACCGTCGATGTCGTTTTCGATAGTGGAAGAATCCGGTTTGGCATCGCCGTCGATGTCGGTTTCGGCGTCGGAATCGTCCGGCAGGCCGTCCGCATCGATGTCGAGTTCGGCGAAGGAACTGTTTTTCAGGTAGTCCCCTACATGTTTGCCCTTGTTAGGGCCGCTGACAGCGTAACCGCCGTCCACATTGCGGTCCTTGCCGTTGAGGATGCCGTCACCATCGACGTCGGGATCGACGATGTTCGGGACGCCGTCGCCATCGAGGTCACGCGATTTGGCGTGGACTTCGCAGAGACTGAGACCGCCGAAAAGCGCCGCGGTCATGAGCATGCCCTTCAATGGAAGGGACGAGTGGAGTTTGGTAAGTTTCATTTGGATTGGTTGGATTGTGGGTGGTTGCAGGTAAAGAAATCGCTCAACATCGGTAGCCACCATGCCGGCCAAATCCGTTTCGTCCATCGTTTATATGTAACAGGACTGAAGCACTTTCCCGTTTCCGGGCCGCGGCTGGATCAGCAGCAACCCGCGTCCGAACAGCAGGGGCGGGCCTCCCCCGCCATGGCCGGGCTTGCGGGCATGGACTCATCCAGCTTGGGGGCCTTCAACGAAAGATCCGGCTCCAGGGTCTTGAGACCCAGCTTGGCGAGCAACGCGAGATCCTTCTCCGCTTCCGGGTTCTCGGCGGTGAGAAGCTTCTCCCCGTAGAAAATCGAGTTCGCGCCCGCATAGAAACAAAGCGCCTGGACTTCATCGGACAAACGCGTGCGGCCGGCCGAGAGGCGGACCTTCGCACCGGGCACGGAGATCCGCGCGCAGGCGATCATGCGGACGAGATCGAAGGGATCCACCTGCGGGTTTTCCGCCAGCGGGGTGCCGGGCATCGGCATCAGCGAGTTGATCGGCACGCTTTCGGGCTGCGGGTTGAAATTGGAAATGACCTCCAGCAGGCGCAGGCGGTCGGTGATCGTTTCACTGAGGCCCAGAATCCCGCCGCAGCAAACCGAGATCCCGGCGTCCTGCACGGCACGGATGGTGCGCAGGCGGTCCTCATAGGTGTGGCTGGAAACGATGTTCGGGTAATGCTCCGGCGAGGTGTCCAGATTGTGGTTGTAGGCCGTCACGCCCGCATCGCGGAGTTGCTCCGCCTCCTTCACGCCCAGTTCGCCCAGCGTCACGCAGACTTCCATTCCCAGCGTGGAAACATCGCGCACGATGTCCAGCACCTGGTCAAACTTCGGCGTCCCGCCGCGCACGCCCTTCCAGGCCGCTCCCATGCAGAAGCGGGTGGAGCCGGATTCCTTGGCCGCCCGCGCGTGTTGCATCACCTCCTCCTTCTCAAGCAGCACGTGGCTTTCCAGCTCCGTCTTGTATCGGGCGGACTGCGCACAATACGCGCAATCCTCCGAACATCCGCCCGTCTTGATCGAAAGCAGCGTGCAAAGCTGGATCCTGCCGTCCGGCCAGAATTTCTCATGCACCGCATGGGCGCGCTTGAGCAGGTCGAAAAACGGCAGCGAATGGAGCTCTTGGAGTTCGGCGAGGGTCATGGTCTTGTGAATCTGCGGAATCGGTAGGCCACTTCCCTACACCGTGGAAAGGCGATAGCAAGAAGTGAGCAACGAAAAGCGCTTGCCGATCAACCATCCGGCCCCTGGAAATCCAAGCTTCCCGCCCCGGCCGCTGCGGAATAGAAATCCAACGCGCATCCGCGCACCGATCCACCCCATGAGCTGGAACCCCGACCTCAATCGCACGGCGGCGGACGACTTCGAAAACCTCTCCTACCCTCCCAACGGCGGGCGGGTGAAACTGGCGATCCTCGGCATCATCCTTCCGCTGGCCATCGCGTATTTCGCAGGCAAGGCGTGGATCACTCAGGAAGCCGTTTGGCCCGAACGCGGGGGATGGAGCATGCTCGTCACGGGAAACACCGCCCGCTCCCTGGCCGTCTGCTATTTCGCGGCGGCGGCGTTCTGCCATTTCCGCTGGTTCTGGGGCCTGCTCCCCTCCTACCGCGTCTTCATCTGCGGCACGGTGCTTTCCATGCTTGTCGGACTCGGCGGTTTCGGTACGGCTTTATACTTCTTGTGCGGATAGGCTGTCCACAGGCTGGCGCAACGTAATAGGTGAGGCGGCGGTGCGAGACTCACAGAGCGAAGCGAACGAGGGAGTTTATCCGCCGTTGCCACCCACGACGTGTTGTGCTTCTTCATTTCTCGGAGGCGAGTGTACTACTTTGGATACTTCTCTCCCCAATTAATGTCGGACACACTTAAAAGGAATAGCTGCTGATCAATCTCAGATTCGAAATACCACTCGTTGTAGCCGAAGTTGTAGTCCGTCTTCCCAAGAAAGCTCCACATCCACTTGCCGACGTGTGAATGATTTCCGCATAGTGTGCATGCCGGATATTCTGAGTGGCTGTCCAAGCAAATGCCATCTGCCGGCCCGAAGTGCTGCCAGCACCATCGATTGGCGAAATCCAACTCGAAAAACGCAACCTGTAGCATTACTGAATAAGGAAACCGCGATAATCGTATATCACGCTCCTTCACTTCTTCGATTCTACCTTCGGGCGTGCATTCGCTCACGAGGAATTCCTCAAAGCTCGAATGGACTACCGTGCGATGGCTCATGTTTCTTTGCACAACTGAGATGCAACGGATTTCTGGACCGGTTTGTTGCTTATTTTAGGGAGAGGATTTGGGCTTCGAATTGGGCTGGGGTTTGGTAGCCGATGGCGGAGTGCTTGCGGTGTGTGTTGTAGTAGGACTCGATG
>CANBTO010000403.1 GCA_947372405.1 Verrucomicrobiaceae bacterium | reverse complement strand
AAAGCCTGTCGCAATCTCCCGCAATGCAACCCATTACGGGATTGCTCCAATACCCCGGTTTTACCCGAAGTTGCGCCCATTTTGGGACCCAACCAAGGGCGGCAGCTTGTAAAGCTGCATCTTGACTCCCAAACTGATGGGCCAACTCGACTCGGAATCATCCGTCTCGTCTCCACTTAAGGATTTCTCTCCTCGCCATGAAACTGCTCGAGCGCATCCGTGAAAAAAACGCCGTGGTCGGTGTGGTCGGACTGGGTTACGTCGGTCTTCCGCTCGTGCTCGCCTATGCCCGCACAGGGTTCCAGGCACTCGGTGTGGATATCGACTCCGCCAAAACCGACGCCCTCCTCGATGGCAGGAGCTACATCAAGCATATCCCCACATCACTTGTGGCGGAAGCCCGCGCTTCCGGCAATCTGGATGCCACCACGGATTTCTCGCGGATTGCCGGGTGCGATGCCATCATCCTTTGCGTTCCTACTCCCCTTGACGAACACCTCGGTCCGGATCTGAGTTACGTCACCAATACTTTGGACTCGGTCATCCCCTATCTCCGCCCGGGTCAGGTTTTGAGTTTGGAAAGCACCACCTACCCCGGCACCACCGAGGAGGAAGTCGTCAGCCGCGTCGAACAAGCCGGCTTCACGGTCGGATCCGATATTTTTGTGGTCTATTCCCCGGAACGTGAAGACCCGGGCAATCCCAATTTCACCGCCACCAACATTCCCAAAGTCGTGGGTGGCCACACGGCGGCATGTCTGGAAGCTGGAGTCGCACTCTATGGCGCGGCATTCGAACAAGTCGTTCCCGTTTCATCCACCCAGGTGGCGGAACTCTCCAAGCTCCTCGAAAACATCTACCGCGCGGTCAACATCGGCCTGATCAACGAGATCAAGATCGCCGCCCAGCGCATGAACATCGATATCTGGGAAGTCATCCGCGCCGCGTCCACCAAGCCGTTCGGGTTCACCCCATTTTACCCCGGACCCGGCCTCGGCGGCCACTGCATCCCGATCGATCCGTTTTACCTGACCTGGAAAGCCCGCGAATACGGCGTCCACACCCGATTCATCGAACTCGCAGGGGAAATCAACCGCGCCATGCCGGAATACGTCGTTCAGCGCACCATGGAGGCACTTAATTCCCGCGGCAAACCCGTAAATGGCAGCCGGGTCCTCCTGCTCGGCCTCGCCTACAAGGCGAACGTGGATGACATGCGCGAATCCCCCACCTTCGCCCTGATGGACCGGTTTCAGGAACTCGGTGCCACAGTCAACTTTCACGATCCACATGTTCCGGTCATCGGCCCCACCCGTGAACACATGGCATGGGCTGGAAAACCCTCGCTGGAGTGGACACCTGAAATCCTCAGTGCCCAGGACTGCATCGTCATCGCCACCCACCACAGCGCCTTCAATCTGGCTGAACTTGCCGCCCACGCCGATCTGATCGTTGACACCCGCAACGCCATGAACGGAACCGCGGCAAAAGCCGGACAAGTGGTGAAGGCCTGATTCGGCATTGATTCACTTCCCTTGACTCCTGCTGTCGCGCAGACCCGTTGATCCGGATTCCACCTGACTGGAGATCATGGCGGGCCCGAATCCGTCCACCCAGCCAGCGCGATCCCAGGCTCTATCTGGCCACGTTTCTAACCGTCTTCCTCCCATGGACCCTGTCGAAATCCCACCCCGCTGCCTCGGAGTCGTCATCCCCGTTTACAACGAGGAAAAGACCCTGCACGTCATCGTTGAAAAAGTCCTCGCTCGTCCCGAGGTCGGTGAACTGGTAATGGTCAACGACTGCTCCAAGGACGGCACTTGGCAGACCATGCAGGATCTTGCGAAAACCGACGACCGTATCCGGATCTTCACCCACGAGATCAACCAAGGCAAGGGTGCCGCCCTGCGCACAGGCTTCAAGCAGGTGAAATCGGACATCGTCGTCATCCAGGACGCCGACCTCGAATACGATCCGGACGAATACCCCAATCTGCTGCAGCCCATCCTCTTGGGGCGGGCGGATGTCGTGTTTGGATCGCGTTTCCTCGGAGTCGGCATGCACCGGGTGCTCTACTTCTGGCACTTCGTCGGAAACCAGTTCCTTACCCTCATGTCCAACATGTTCACCAATCTCAATCTGACTGACATGGAGACATGCTACAAGATATTCCGCAGGGAGGTGCTGGACCAGATCACCATCGAAGAGAACCGCTTCGGCTTCGAGCCGGAAATCACCGCCAAGGTCGCGAAGTTGAAAGTTCCCATCTATGAGGTTTCGATCTCCTACTTCGGACGCACCTATGAGGAAGGCAAGAAAATCGGCTGGAAGGATGGTTTCCGGGCGATCTGGTGCATTGTGAAATACAGCCTCAGGTGATCTATCCTCGGAAATATTCCCGGATCACGATCAGATAACATGCCATGTCATTCAAAAGCATAACCCGCAAGGAATATTTCCGCGCGCTAATGGCGACGCTGTTGTTGGTCCTGTTTCTCGGATTCATGTTCCGTCAGGCGGTCTTCAGTGGCAGAATCATCGCGCCGCTGGACATCATCACCCAGATGCTGTCCCCCTGGCACAAACCGGGTGACTCGATCAAGCCGCACAACCACTATGCCGCGGACGCGGTCACCCAGTATCTGCCATATCGCATCTTTTCGGAGAAATCCCTGCGGGAGGATGGTTACATCGGCTGGAATCCTTATGAAATGGGTGGTTACAGCCTGGCAGGCAACACCATGGCGCTGCCCGGATCATGGGCGCTCCAACTCCATCGTTTCCTGCCCTTCAAGGATGCATGGAACATCGGGATCATCGCGGAGTTTCTCATCGCTGGCACCGGCATGCTCGCTTTCCTTCGCGACCGCAGAAAACTCCCTTGGCTGCCATGTTTGATCGGCGCGATCGCCTACACGGGCAACAGTCAGTTCATCATCTGGATCTATCATCGCTGGGCGCTCGGCGCGTTCTGTTGGATGCCATGGGTGCTGTGGGCCGCCCCACCTGAGTCCGGCCAGGCCATCACGCGCCGCAGTCTTTTGTTGCCGGTATTCCTGGGCATGGCGGTGTTGGGCGGATCGCTACAACATCTGGCCTTCACTCTCATCGGCTGCGGCTGCATGTTTGCGGGTGGCTTGCGGGAACTGCGGAAACCATCGGGAATAATCCGCCCGGCCGCCCTGTGGTCCGCCGCTTTCGTCATCGCCCTGTTGGCGGCAGCATTCTCCGTCATTCCTCAGATCCAGGGATATTTCGATAACAACAGCATGGGCCATGTGCGCGGCGCCATCGGCTACGAGGGTGGTCCTTCCCAGCCGCTTTTCCACGCCCTGCTGATACCACTGCAATCGTGGCCCTGGCTGCTTGGCGACCCACAGAGTCTGGACGCCAGCAGGCTCTTCAAATGCGGCTTCATGGACATCGCCTACATGGGCAGCATACCCATGGTGCTGGCGATGGCCGGACTTTTCAAAGCCACGATGCCAAAACAGGCGAAATGGCTCATCCTTGCCGGTCTCCTGATCCCTCTCACCCCGCTGGTAGGACCGCTTTACCACCGGGTCCAGCTTGTCTTTCTTCTTGGCGGCTCGTGGATGGCCGCGGAGATGATCGCAGCCGCGCCCGCCATGACAAACTGGCGTCTGAACCGCGTCATGATCATGTTGGTCTCGGCCCTCGGCATCGCCTTGTTGGTTGGTGCCCTGCTTCCCCATACGGTGCGGGGCGGCATCGAACAGAACGTCGTTGAAAAAGCCATCACCGGCGCGGAAAGTTCCTTCTTCAAGCCTGACAAGGAATGGGTCAGGAATCGAGCTCTTAACTGGGTGGGTCGCTTTTCACTCTTTCATCGCCGGACTGGAACACTCTATCTGGCGCTGGCAGCCGGAGTTGCGGGCTGCCTGCTGGCGTCAAGGTCTCGTGAGAGAGGTGGCCACGCCCTCGGCCAATGGATGATCCTCGGCACCACTTCGTTCGAAATCATGGTCTTCGCCAGCATCTGGAACTGTTTCACGGAACCGGAAATCCTGCTCTCACATTCTCCCCAGATCGACAACATCATATCCAAGGCCGCCGGTTCACGCGTTCTCCAGAGAAGTCCCAACGCAGGCTTCACGGAGATCTTCGCTACTCCCAACACCCTTTCCGCCAAGTTCGTCAAGTCCGTGGACTCCTACGAAAGCATTCAGTATCCTTCCGCCCTTAGCAGCTTGGAGGAACTTCCAGCCGGAAAGCGGCTCACCCTTGCAGGCGTCGGCATCGCGGTGCATCCCTCTAACAAACAAGCGGCGGAAGGCACCGAATCCTGGAAGCCGATCCAGTCCAGCGATGGCTATGACATTCTGAAAAACCCGGAAGTCCCGCCCCGCCTCGCGGCGGGCACCGGCCCTCTGCCCGGCTCGCCGGAAGATATCCTCACGAAACTCCGCTCGGCTCGTGCGGTCGACCCGGAAATGGAAACCATGAACCGCTGGATTTTCACGGTTCCAGATGACGCCTCATGGATCCGGGTTTCCCAGAACTGGCACATCGGCTGGAAATGGCGCGCCGCAGGTGGAAACTGGCACAAATGCACCAAGGGGGCGGACTCCAACTGCTGGATCGAGAACCCGCCACCCGCCGGAACATCCGTGGAAGTCCGCTTTTTCCCATTCCCGCAATGGATCGGATGGTTGTCTCTGGGCATGGTTTCCATCTGGTTCTGCGGCTCGTTGTTTCTTGTTAGACTCCTCCCCCGCTGCTGCACGCCCGAGCCTTCGGTTCAGTAACCATTCCGGATTGATGCCGTCTTCCGACAAGGACTCATGCAGCCGCACTTTCCTTGCGTCGCGCGCGCTTGGCCTGATTCCGAAACTGCTCACCCTGCAGGACCGCAATCGCCACAGCGCCACCTACGGCTGCTTCGACCGGAATTTCTGGCACTACAAGATCATCGATTTTCCCAGCGGGATGGCGCAGGAGTTCGTCTGGCCGCTCGCCTTGGCTTGGGATTCGGACATTCCGGACAATCCATTCCACCACAACCAAACCATTCGCGAATGGGTCAGGGCCGGCATTCTTTATGCCGCTTCGAGCGCTCATTCTGACGGTTCGTGCGACGATTACTTTCCTTTTGAAAAAGCAGGAGGAGCAGCCGCTTTCTCGCTCCTTGCCTGTGCGGAAAGCTACCGCCTGCTGGAACTCGACGAACCCGCAGCTCTGGAGTTCTTCACCCGACGGGCGGACTGGCTCGCCTCCCACAACGAAAGCGGCCGCCTCACCAACCACCAGGCGCTCATCATCTGCTGTCTCGACTCCGTTTCCGAT
>CANBTO010000402.1 GCA_947372405.1 Verrucomicrobiaceae bacterium | reverse complement strand
GGCACCGTTGCCTGAGGAGCGGAGCAGCACAGTGAGCTCTGTGGCGGCCTGGTTGTAAATCCGCCTTGCCTCCTCTCCGGACTGTGGGGAGCCTAACAGCTTCTCCGCCTTCGCGGCGGAGTCCAGATAGAGTGCTGCGCGTTGTTCCGCGGGCGTGGTTTTCACCTCCGCTTGTTTCAGGCTCAGGTCGGCGGCGTGGGATGTGGTGGTTTCCGGTGGCAGCTGCGTGTTGACACATGAGCTGGCAGCGAGCGCGATCCACAGGCAGAGCAGGGGTTTCGGATTCATGGATGAAATTCAGACAACCGGAAGCATGGCGATTCGAACGACCGCGTAAAGGAACATTACAATCGCGAAGACCAGCGAGTACTGCCTCACATGGCGCTGGTCGAATTTTCCCGCCGTGCCGGCGAAAAACAGCACGGTCGCAAAGGTGACGGTGTTGCCCAGGTAGCCGCTGGCATTGCTGCCGGCGACGTTGGAAAGCGCGAAATTCTTCAAGGAGCCGGCATGGGCGTCCCGGATGTCCTGTTCAAATCGCGGGGCATAGATGCCGGGAACAAACGGATGGGGCGGCGCCGCAGGGTCATCGAATGGCTTGAGCGCCAGCCATTTTTCATAGGCTGGCTTGAATTCGCCGCCGATGCGGGCCTCGTAGAACTTCGTGATCTTGTCCTTGCCCTCCAGGCGGGCGTCCACCAACTCCGTGAAGATGCGGATTTGAGCGGTCTGGACCTGCTGGGATTCCAGATGCATGGCGATGGCCCGGCGCTCAAGTTCATCGGCCAGCGTGCCCAGGTTGCCGCTCTGTCCGCTCCAGCGCGAGCTCTGGTAGGAGCACCAAGCCGATCCCAGCGACGCAACCGCCATGAGGATGGCGGTGGTGGGCTCGAACCAGCGCCTCTTGGGCTCGGGCGTCGCCGGTTGGTCGGTGGTTTCGTTGTCATCCATGGCCGGTGACGTGTTTGTTAGAACTTGTAGCTGTAAGCCAGCATCGCACCGCTCGCGGTGATGTCGTAGGTGAAGCCGCCGTTCTTGTAATCGGTGCCGATCGCGCGATAGCCGAGCATGACCGAGCTGTTGGCGTTGATGTGGTAGCCGATGCCTCCCATTGCCTGCCATGTGAAATCGGATCCGACACCAAAGCCACCCACGTCACCGAGCGCGGTGAAGTAGAAGTTGTGCGGCAGTTCCGCCTTGAAGCGGGCACCGATGATCGGGTCCACCCATGCGTCATCAGCGGAGTCGTCGATCAGCACCCTGCCTCTCGGGCCGGTGAGCTTGAGGTCCGTGTTGATATAGTTCACGCGGGTTCCGGCATAGACGTCGAATTTTATCGAGTCCGTTTCCGCAATTTCATAGGTGGCGACAAAATTGCCGATAAACTGTTGGAGATCGACGTTGGCCCTGCCGCCGAAGCGGCCGGTGGCGGAATCGCTGAGGTCCGCATAGGTCATGTCCGCAATGAAACTCCAGCGGCCATGCGATACCTCGACGGCACCCATGGCGGCCATGTCGAGATTGGACAGAATGTCGCTGAAATTGATGTCCACAGGAGCGGTACGGTTGAGAATGCCAACGTCACCGTTCAAGCCCTCCGCCCATCCATAGAGGGTCATGTTCACGGTCCACTCCGAGGCTGGCGCGGCGGGTGCGATCGTTTCACAGGGTGATGAGGCGGTTCCTGCGAATGCGGAGGCGCTACCGAGGATGAGGGCGGATAGGATGTGGTGTTTGGTTTTCATGTGGTTTGGTGATGGTTTATAGAAGGAAACAACGGAATAGGAATGGATGTCAAACGGATGATGCCTCGTTTCCCTGGCTGGCTCCCGTGAGAAATAAACCCGAATTCCGAAGTTGCTTGGATGGTTTGTTAGAATTCGACCACGGATTACGCGGATTTCAGACTTCACCAATCGGTTTAATCAATTAAATCCACAACCTCTTCATCATCCGTGTAAATCCGTGTAATCAGTGGTTCAATTTTGTTTTTCGGGATAAAGGCTTTCGGAATCAAGCGATCAGTTGGACATGGCTTTCTTGATTTCACTCTCCTGCTTGGCCGCATCCGCCTCGGCTTTGACCGCGGCTCCGACGGGTTTCACGTCCAAAGTGACTTTGAGGATCCTGCCGGTGAAGGCATTGTCGCGCTCCGGGTAATCCGTCGTGACCGGCGTGGCGTCATCCACCCCGACGCCCGCCGTCTCGTCGGCGGAGAAGATGGCCATCTGCGTGCGTTCGATGCGGCCGGTGGCGACCTTATTGCCGTTGACGAGGAGGGTGGCCATGCCGCCCTTGCCAGCGCCGCCCCCGTCATAGTCGAAGTTCATGCGGAGGGTCGCCTTGCCTGCGGCCAGTGCAGTGGGGGCTGCGACCTTGTATTCCTGGAGTCCGAGGAAGTTATAACAATAGGTAGGTTTGCCGTCCTTTAGATACAGGCTCCAGCCACCGAAGCGCCCGGCCTGGGCGATGATGACGCCATTCGCGCCAGCGGCGGGAATCTCCACGTCTGCGGTGATGGAGTGTGAGCGGTTTTTCAGGTTGAGGAAGACGTTTTCACTCATGCCGCCCATGCCTTCTGATAGAGTGAGCGAGGTGCGGTGTCCCATCACATCGGGGCGTCCGGCGGTTTCCGCGATCATGCGTTCCATCAGGCGGTCATCAATCGGCAGCACGCGATACTTGCTAGCGTCGCTCATGAAGATGTCCTGCAGCTCCTTGAGCTTCGCCGGATTGGACTTGGCCAGATCGTTCGCCAGGCTGAAGTCCTTGGTCGTGTCGTAGAGTTCCCATGGGTCCTGCTGGAGTTTCTGACGGGGCACTTTCTCCCACGGAGCGCGGTGGACGGTGCCGGCAAACCAGCCGTCGTGGTAGATGGCGCGGTTGCCGAAAATCTCGAAATATTGGGTCTGGTGCGTGCTCTTCGCGTCGGGCTTGCCGAAGGAGTAAACCATGCTCACGCCTTCGATGGGCGACTGGACGGTGCCGTTGACGCTCTTGGGTTCCGGCAGGCTGGCGGCTTCGAGCACGGTGGGGGCCACGTCGATGACATGGTGCCACTGCGAGCGCACCTGGTTGGTGGCTTTGATGCCCTTGGGCCAGGAGACGATCATGCCATTGCGAGTGCCGCCGTAGTTGGAGGGCATCTGCTTGGTCCACATGAATGGCGTATCGCCCGCGACGGCCCAGCCTGCAGCCATGTGCGGATAAGTCGTCGGACCGCCCCATTCATCGTAGTGCTTGAGCATCTCCTGCACGGTTTCCTGCACGTTGTTGAAGTAGGTCATCTCGCTGAACATCCCGCTCATGCCGCCCTCGGCACTGGTGCCGTTGTCGCCGAGGATGTAGAAGATGAGGGTGTTCTCCAGTTCGCCGGTCGCAGCAACAGCATCGAAAAGGCGGCCGATCTCGTTGTCCGCGTATTCGCCGAATGCGGAATACACTTCCATCTGCCGGGCGAAGAGTTTCTGCTCGTCGGCTGTTAGCTTGTCCCAATCCTTGATGCCATCGGGTTTGTTGGCCAGCTTCGTGCCTTTTGGCACCACGCCCAGCGCGATCTGCCGTGCCAGCGTCTCTTCCCGCAGCTTGTCCCAGCCGCCATCGAAGCGGCCCTTGTTTTTATCAATCCATTCCTTCGGCACATGATGCGGTGCGTGGGTGGCACCCGGTGCGAAATACATGAAGAAGGGCTTGTCCGGGGTGAGCGCCTTCTGGAACTTCATCCAGGAAATGGCCTGGTCGGTCATGTCGGTCATGAAATTGTAGCCGGGGTAGTGCGGCGTGGGGACCCGGGCCATGCCGTCGTAGAGAGTGGGATTCCACTGGTCGGTCTCGCCGCCGAAGAAGCCGTAGAACTTGTCGAAGCCCGAGCGCGTCGGCCAGCGGTCGGTCGGGCCGGAGACGCTGACCTCCCAGGGTGCCGTTTCGTGGTTCTTGCCGAAGAAGGAAGTGCTGTAGCCATTCAGGCGCAGCATCTCGGCGAGCGGCGCGACGGAGGCGGGCCGCTGGCCGGTGTTGCCCGGAAAGCCGGTGGCGGTTTCCGTGATGCTGCCCATGTTGTTCATGTGGTGGTTGCGGCCTGATAGAAGCGCCGTGCGCGTGGGCGAACAGAGCGCGGTGGTGTGGAACTGGTTGTAACGCAGTCCCTGGCTGGCGAGGCGGTCCGCCGAAGGCATCCGCACCGGTCCGCCGAAGGCGCTTGGCATGCCAAAGCCCATATCGTCCACCAGTACGATGAGCACGTTCGGCGCGCCCGCTGGTGCCTTGATCTCGAAACGCGGCGGGGCTTTGGCATCGCGGGCATCGAGCACCGTGCTGCGCGGGTAGTCCGGTTCGGAGATCGGCAGCGAGGTGCGGTCGAGTTTCATCTCGGGGGCCTGCGCCGAAGCCCGCGGGGCAATGGCGGCGACCAGCACGAGGCTGATGGCGGCGAGTATGGTTTTGGTTTTCATGGTTTTTGATGTGTCTGGTATTCCACAATTTGGAATGATCCGGGAATTGTTGATTTCATTGAAATGAGCACTCCAGGTTTTACAAGGTCCCTGCAAACCGAACGAGCCAACTTCAGTTAGGGATTTGTTTTGGCGTCACTTGACTGCTTTACAGGGGGAAGGTCCAGAATTTTTCTGCGTCGGTAACAGGAAATTTAGCGAAAGGCGGAGGGTGTGCTCATGGCGGGCTGGCATGGTTGGGACGATCCTGTTTTTGTCGATGACGAGACGCAGGACTTGGGTCTTTCACCACATTACAGAAAATGCGACGGTGAACGTATCGTTGTCGGAGCCGGTATCTTCCATCGTGCGGATGCCTACGTAGGAGAGTTTGAAACCCATGGCTCGATTGACGGGGATGCCGAAACTGAGGCCCCAGCCCAGATTGCCCTTGCGGTCATCGGCCGGGACTCCGTCGATGGTGGTTTCCCCGCCGAAGCCATAACCGGCACTCGCGGCAACCCAAAGCCCGGGGCGGAAGGTGTAGATCAAATGCCCCTGGCCGACGAGGTAACAATCCTCCTTCTGGGTCTCGCCATGGAAGAACTCGTCGTTGGTCGTGTAGAAATTGGCCGATGTCGAGAGTTCCATCGACCAATTGTCCTGGTTGTGAACCACGCCGAACTGGGGAGTGATGGTGAAGCGGTTGGAGCCGAGATTGATCAGCTTGTCATCGTAATACTCGCCCGTGGGAAGCTGCATCACCAAGCCCATGCCGACGATGGTTTCACAATTTGTTTTGGCACGGTATTCGGTAAACTCTTTGCCCGACAGGGGCGGTGCACCGTAAAGATTTACTGCAAGGCGCAGCGTGGTAT
>CANBTO010000401.1 GCA_947372405.1 Verrucomicrobiaceae bacterium | reverse complement strand
TCGGAATGACGCTGGAACTCGGCCGCGTGCCGAGCGCCGATGACATTGCCGAAGCCAGCGGCGGCGGTTGCTGCGGTGGCGGTGGCGGTGGTGGCTGCTGCTCGCACTGAGCCCGACGCGGGAATCAAGGCGTCAGCCGTTTGAGCAGTAGCTCAAGCGAAACGCTGACGATTGCGGAGGCCTTGTCGCTCATGGCGTATGGCAGGATGAGCTTGCCTCCATGGACGAGGCTTCCGCAGCTATACACCACGTTCGGGACATAGCCTTCCCGTTCGTTGCCTTCGGGTGCGATCAGCGGTTCCGTCAAGCGGCCGATCACCCGCGAGGGATCGTCCAGATCCAACAATGCCGCGCCGATGCAGTATTTGCGCATCGGTCCCACGCCATGGGTGATGACGAGCCATCCGGCTTCGGTCTCGATGGGGGAGCCGCAGTTGCCGATTTTCACGGACTCCCACATTTCCGACGGGCGCATGAGCAACTGCGGGTTTTCCCAGTGGTGCGGGTTGTGCGAGCGCATGAGGAAAAGATTCTCATCATCCTGGCGGGACAACATCAGGTATTGGCCATGGACCTTGCGTGGAAACATGGCCATGCCCTTGTTCTGCACGGCGCGGCCGTTGAGGGTGAGGACCCGGAAGTCGATGAAATCCTGGGTTTCTATCAACTGCGGCAGAATGGTGCGGCCGTTGTAGGCGGTGTAGGTGGCGTAATAGGTCACCGTGCCGTCATCCTCGGTGAAACGTACGAAGCGGGCGTCCTCGATGCCGTTGCTCTCGTTGGCGGAGACCGGGAAGATGATACGTTCGCTGATAGATAGATGGGGTGAGAACCTGAGCTCGTAGTTGGACTCGGCCAGCCACTGGATGCGCTCGAGCGTGCGCGTCAATTCGGCGGTGTTCGGCTGGATGTCATGGCGCACGACAGTGATGGCGGCCTGTAGATCGCTGAGCGTGAAGGAATCGCCCAATGGTTTCATCACCGCGGCGCAATAGTCGCTCTCCTCGAACATCTCGTGGAGCTTGGTGACGAAGAGCGGCTTTCGGTAACGGGGGTTTGGCAGGATTTCCGGAGCGGTGACGAAACGCGATACCGGATCCAGCGTGATGCAGCCGTCCAGGCCGATCACTCCTGAGCGGAACTCGATCGAGGAGATGTGTCCCTCGCCGGTCGCACGCAGGCTCATGATGAAGCGCAAGGCCCCGTCCGACAGATTCGTTTGATCGGGATGAGGAACGATTGAGGGATTGAAAAGGGCTGCGGACTCCAACGCATACTCGCCGGAAAACATCGCGCCGATGAGCAGTTGTCGTTCAGGGGACAAGGCGTGGTCGGTGAAAACGTGTGGCTGGATCTTGCGATAGTGCTGGAGCAGGACGGTCTCGATCTCGAAGTGGCGGTTGTCGAATTCCGCGAACACCGCCTTGAGTTCAGCGGCGACTTCCTCGTCTGTCAGCGCGAGGGCGCGCCCGATGATGCGAGTGATGCGATGGGGTTCCGCCGGGATGAACGGACGGATGATGACGCGCGAGCTTTCCGGAAGCAGGGTGAGGTCATGGCGGCAAAGGATCAGTGTTCTCATGATGGTGTAAGGGCGGCGCGCTTGAGCGAGTGCTCGGCGGCGGTCATTTCCGCCAGCGCCAGTTGAAACGCGAGGGTAGATTCGGCTCCTTGGTTTTCGTTGGCGCAGTCATGGTGGAGGCCATCGCGGCAGCCGCCGGAGCCCGGATCGTAAAGCGGGATGCCAAGGTCGTTGCGGCCCAGAAACCAATCGAAGGCCCGTCGCGCCTCGCGCCACCAGAAGTCGTCATGCGTCGTGCGGAATGCCTCCAGACAGGCGGAAACCATGGCCTGCGCCTCTACCGGTTGCTGGTCGAATTCCGCGCGGATCCCGTTTTTTTCGTGGAAGCCTTCGCTGCCGATCGGCCGGAAATGCCCGGCCGGGGCGCGTTGTTGGGCGGCGAGCCAGCGGAGACTTGTGAGGCCTATCTCCAGTGCCTGCGGATGCGGCAGCGAGTGGCCGCAAAGTATGAGGGCCTGGCTGAGGCGCGCATTCTCATAAGTCACGCTGAGTTCAAACCAATGCCATTCGTCATCCGAACCATCCCGCCACCGTTGCAGCAGCATTTCCGTTAGAGTGATGCGCGCCTCGCGGGTTTCGCCATGGTCGGGATGGGTGAGTTGGTATTCGTGGGCGCCGAGTAGAGCGAAGGCCCATGAGCGCGGTGATGTGAACGCGAGGACGGCGGGCAGTCCTACTTCGAACAACTGGGAGCACAAGCGGCGGTGACCTTCATTGAGGGATCGGGCAGATCCGTGCCCCGCTGCCCAGAGTGTGCGGCAATGGCTGTCCTCGCTGCCGAAATCCTCCAGCCACTTGCGGTCGTGGCTCATGAAGTTTCGGAATCTGCCCGAGTCCGGCCGGAAGGCCGCTGCGAGAAACGCGAGGTAGCGTGTCGCCAGCAGATCGAGGTTTTCACGCTGTGGCGGGATCGCGGCTTCGTCCAGCAGGTTGCAGAGGATGAAGGCGCGGGCGTTGTCATCGCTGCAGTAGCCCTCGTGGAGGTTGGGCACGTTGAATACCGCGTGCTGATAGATGCCCGTGCCGTCGGACATGCGAGCCAGGTGCTCCAGCCGCACCATGGGGAGTTTGCCGGGTCGGGTGGCCTCGGCCCACTTCGACGGTGTGCGCTGCGGCTGCGCGCGGCGGCCGGCTTTCGCCTTGTCGAAGGTTTCCAGGTAACGCCGGGCGACCGCCGGCCAGATCGTGGCGCGGCTTGCTTCATAGGCCCTGCGACGGATGAGCTGCATGTGGTTGCGGTCATCCAGCAGACCGCAGACAGCTTCCACGATCGCCTTCGAATCCCGGAACGGAACGAGCACGCCACGGTCATCCGCGAGCAGTTCCTTCGCATGCCAATAAGGCGTGGAGACGACGGCTTTGCCGGCACCGAAGACGTAAGCCAGGGCTCCCGAGGTGATCTGCGCCTCGTTGAGATAAGGTGTTAGATAGATGTCCGCCGCGCCGATGAATTCCTGGAGGTCGTCGTGGGAAACGAAGCGGTTGAAGAAGATCACATGATCGCCCACGCCGATGTCGGTGGCGAGATGTTCCAGCGAGGTGCGGTATTTCTCGCCTTCACGAGCGATGAGATGGGGATGGGTGGCGCCCACCACCAGATACACGGTTTCCGGATGGCGTTTGATGATTTCCGGCATGGCGAGGATGGCGTGTTCGATGCCTTTTCCGGGCCCTAACAAACCGAAGGTGAGCAGCACGGATTTCCCGGCCACGCCGAACTGGTCCTTGAAATCCTCGGGTGAGGTGAATGGCACGTCGGGAATGCCATGGGGGATCACGTCCACCTTGGATTCCGGCACGCCGTAGGTTTCCCGCAGGATCTCCAGTCCTTTCTGCGCCATCACCACCAGCCGGTCACTGCGTTTTGCCAGTTCATCCATCACCATGCGCTGGGCCGCGTCGGGCTGATGCAACACCGTGTGCAAAGTGGTCACCACGGGGATGCTGACCTCGTTCAACAACGCGAGCACATGGCTGCCTGCGGGGCCGCCGTAGATGCCGAACTCATGCTGCACGCACAGCACATCCGCCTTGTTCTGGTTCAGTTCGTCCGCTGCGGCGCGGTAGGCGTCCACATCCTTCTGCTGGATTTCAAACCGCACCTCCGGCGGGTAATCGTAGCCTTCAAGGCGGTCGTTGACCGCGATCACGATGCATTTCGAATCCGCGGCCTGTCCCGTCACCGCTTCACAGAGATGGTGGGTGAATGTCGCGATGCCACAACGGCGGGGCACATAGTCCCCGAGGAAGGCGATCCGCCGTGATTGGGGGAATAGGTTCACTTTGGTTCAACTTGGCAGCGGAATCATGCCAATGAAAGAGAAAGAAAATTTGTTTCTCGGGAAACGTGCCACATGTGGAAGATTTTTATTGCAATCGCGCCAAAAAGTGCCACATTAGCGGCGTAATCATGCCACAACAAATTCCAACCGATGAATTTACCCGGATCCTCGACGTCATGTCGCGGTTTCCATCGGGTGCCGCAGTAGGCGCATTGCTGGCGTTGCCGGAACTTGATTTTCCGAAACGGACTCTTCAGCGCCGCTTGGACCAACTCGTCAAAGAAGGGCGTCTGATCGCGGTAGGCAAAGGACGAGCGAGCCATTACCGGCTTGTGAAGACCACCAGCTACCATGATGCCAAGGCGATCCCGACGATGATGCTGGCCGAGGAGCCGGAGCAGTTTCGTGCCAGCAAGGACTGGCTGTCCGCAGAATCGCGCCAACTTCGCGAGCATATCCTCCAACCGCTCGGAAACCGCATGCCTGTGGGTTATCAGGGGAGTTTTCTGGATAGTTACCAGCCAAACGAGACCTTCTACCTCTCAGTCGAGCTGCGGCGTGATCTCGCGCAGATCGGCAGGGTGGGGAAGGGCGAGCTTCCGGCCGGCACTCATCTGCGGCATGTGATGAACCGCCTGCTGATCGATCTGTCCTGGAACTCCAGCCGTCTGGAAGGGAATACCTACTCGTTGCTGGAAACGCAGAGACTGTTGGATTTCGGCGAGAGTGCCGAGGGCCGCGCGGCGGAGGAAACCCAGATGATCCTCAACCACAAGGCTGCCATCGAGATGCTGGCGGAGCAGGCGAACGAGATTCAGTTCAACCGCTACACGGTTTGCAATCTCCACGCGTTGCTTGCGGACAACTTGCTTTCGGACTCCGCGGCATGCGGACGGGTGCGTTCGTGCCCGGTGGGAGTGAGTGGCACGGTTTATCATCCGCTTGGGGTGCCACAACAGATCGAGGAGCGCTTCGAACAGATCCTGACAAAGGCGCAGGCCATCATGGATCCATTCGAGCAGGCGTTTTTCGTGATGGTGCATCTGCCCTACCTGCAACCGTTCGAGGACGTCAACAAGCGGGTGTCGCGGCTTGCGGCGAACATCCCGTTTGTCCGGCATAACCTTTGCCCCCTGTCGTTTATCGACATGGAGCGGGAGGATTATATCGGCGCGATCCTCGCGGTGTATGAACTCAACCGCGTGGAGTATCTGCGTGATGTGTTCGTGTGGGCCTATCGCCGTTCGTGCGCCCGCTATGCGGCGGTCCGGCAAACGCTTGGAGAACCGGACCCTTTCCGCATGCGGCATCGTGAGATGATCGGGCGCTTCGTGCGCGGGGTGGTCCAGGGTGCGATGGACAAACGGTCCGCCACCAAGTGGATCGCCGCGCATGCCGCCGGCGAGATGGATGAAACAGAGCGTTCCAAGTTCATCAACGTGGTGG
>CANBTO010000400.1 GCA_947372405.1 Verrucomicrobiaceae bacterium | reverse complement strand
CTCCCGCCTTTCTCAGTCCCGCCCTACTCTCGGTCTGCGGAGATATCCTACTCAAGACCGGTGATCTCGATGGCGCGGAATCCATGTTCAAATATCTCGCGGATCACTTCAAGAATCCGGCGTTCATGGATGCCGGTCCTGTGGGTCTGGCCTATGTTGAACTTGCCCGCAAACATCCCAAGAGGGCTCTCGGGATGTTTGAGGCGGCTTTGAACAACCCGGGCAACATGCGTTTCAAGGAAGCGTCCCTCGGCAAACTTCAGGCGCTCGTCGAACTTGATCGACTCGATGCAGCCGAAAAACTCGCACTCAAGATAGTCACCGACAAGACCTTCCGCGGCGAAACCACCGCAAAGGCCTACCTTCTGCTTGGCCAAGTCTATCGCAAACAGGCGGCGAAGGCGAAGGCCAAGGACGCGCGGGATGACCTGCTCAAAACAGCCTATGCCACTTACCAACGGGTTTTCATCGCCTATCAGGCATATCCCGATACCTGCGCGGACGGCTACTGGCAGGCATGGGAGACCGCGAAGGAACTGGGAGACACAAAACTCGCCGATGAAACCCTCAAGGCTTTGAAGGACAATCCCAAACTCAGGGACCAGGAGCATTGAACAAACCTTTGATCATGTTCTCACCAACCCATCCCGATGATGACATGAAAACTCCCGGTCCATTTGGACTACTGACACTTGGATTTGCCGTTGCATTCTTCGTCAGCGTTCCTGCGTGGGCCGCCGATCCCGCCCCCGAGGCGAAGGAGGAAAAAGTCCTGCCGCCGATACCGATTCCAATTGTTCCCACACGCTTCCTCAACCCCGACGACATTCCGGATCCGCCGGAGCCTGCGAAAGTAAAACCAAAGACTGCGAAAGAAGAACCAAAGCCTGAGCAGATGAAGGTTGTGGTATCACCGGCGACTCTCAACCGGCTGTATCACGAAGCCGACGTGGCCTTCAGCGCCAAAGACTACAACAAGGCCGCCGACAGGCTCCAACAATTGATCGACATGCTTCAGTCAACCTCCTTGGAAGCCAAGGAAAGCATCTACTTCAACTTCGGTCTCGCCAATCTGTTGGCTGGAAAAGCGCCGGAAGCGGAGGCTGCCTTCAAGGATTGCATCAAGCAATATCCGAGCGGGGAATACACCAGCCGCGCATACTTGGGATTGGGAAAATCCCGCCTGTTGCAGAACACCGCGACGAAGAAGGCGGAGGCCATTGAGGCATTCAACCTTGCCGCCAAGGATCCAATACTCAAAGACGAAGCGGCGAGGTTGATCAAAGAGGCATCGGACAAGAAATAGGAAACTCGGAACATATCGTCCGCACGATAGCGGGGCGATGCCGGCAAAACGTTTATCCGTGCCCAAACAAAAACCTGCGCGTCACCGTGATGACGATAACGCACAGGTTTGTTCGAGAGCGGAGGAATCCGGTGATGGACGCATCTGCGACATTCGGCACATCGGGGAAGAGAATTCCTCCTGCATGTTTACTTTGAGTTGGCCAAGGCCGCGCTGACGCGGCAATCGCCACCGGCGGCATATGGCGTCAATTACGGGATGGAAAGATGCCTACAGTGAGAATGGAGTAAGTCATTCCGTTGGGTGCGGCGGCCCGGAGGTCCGGGAGCGCGAAGGTTGATGTGCCATTTCCACCATACGTGGTTCCCAGCAGCGCGAACAACGCCGTGTTTTGGCTGATTGACAAGATCTGGCCGTTGCAAGGAGTGCCGTTCGCGACCGAACCGGCGGTGAGAATGATTTCTCCGAGTGTTCCCGTACCGCCATTGCCCGCCGCCGCCTGGTTGGTGTTCGTCCCGAATAATGTCTGGGTTCCTGCCGGCCCGGCTGGGCCTGTGGCACCAGCAGGGCCGGCAGGTCCGGCAGGTCCGGTCGCTCCCGAGGGGCCGACTGGTCCCGCCGGGCCGATGCTGCCCGGAGTGCCAGGAGTGCCCGCCGGGCCTGTTGCTCCCGCCGGGCCTGTCGCTCCCGCAGGGCCGGCGGGGCCGGTTGGTCCTGTGGCCCCTACGTTTCCGGTGTCGCCCTTGGCCACCATGATCGACCAGGATGCAGGAGTGCTGGCGGGATCGTTGTTGGCGTTGTTGTCCGCTAGCGAGACATACATGGAACCACTGGAATTCACTACGTCGTAAGAAGCATAGGTGGTGGCGGCGGAGTAGTTCCCCTGATAGGTGAAGCCTTGCCCCTGTGGACCCACCGCACCGGCCGGGCCTGTCGCGCCGGTCGCTCCTGTTGCGCCAGTAGGGCCATCTGGTCCTACCGGGCCTGTCGCTCCAACTGGTCCATCAGGCCCGATGGGTCCAACCGGTCCGGTGGCTCCCGTCGGACCGACGGGGCCAACAG
The DNA here is from genome assembly GCA_947372405.1 of Verrucomicrobiaceae bacterium. Next base: position 2,946 of record CANBTO010000400.1, on the reverse strand, counting down.
GCCCTGCTGGCCCGGCAGGTCCGGCCGGGATGCCCGTCATTCCCGAGGCATCGCCGTGGACGACTCCGCTGAGGTAAGTGTCCGTGTGAACCAGGTTCGAGCCGATCCGGATGATGCCGGACTCCCCGGCGACACCCTTGTTGCCGATGCAGATGTTGTTGCTGCCGGTGGTGAGGTTGAATCCGCCGTCCTCGCCGATCCCAATGTTGCTCGAGCCGGTGGCGTTATAAAGCGCGCCGTCCCCGACCGCCACGTTGAACCCACCGATGATGTTTCCCTGGAGAGAAGTATATCCAAGGGCCACGTTGCTTTCGCCGGTGGTGTTGGATCGGAGCGCGCCCCAGCCGCTGGCGGTGTTGAACTGGCCCGTCGTGTTGGATTGGAGCGAGAAAGCCCCTGCGCCCGTGTTGCGCCAGCCGCTTGTATTGTCGTGGAGCGAGAATGTCCCGAGCGCGGTGTTTCCGTTGTAAGTGTCAGACTTCAACGCCCCCTCCCCGATGGCCGTGTTGTTGTCGCCAACAAGGTTGTCCTGCAAAGCATTATAACCGAGGCTTGTATTGCCCCTGGCGGTGTCCACCGCGTATGCGGGATGGATGGATGCAAGCGCGAGAAGGAAGGATCCGCCCATGATGTTGAAAACACCCAGGCTATGTCGTGGATTGATGGTTGGCTTCATATTGATTGACTATTCGACACTACGGTTTGGATTCAAATCAATGCCTAGAGCAAGAAAATAGTAAAAAAAGCGCGATAAACATTCATGCCCCGCAAGACATACCAGCCGACATCAGCAGCCCATCAAACGCGCACAATGCGCACGAACATATCGCTTCAGCGCGGCGGCATGGATCGTAATGGATCGCGGTGAACATCCACCGCCATTCTCTAACAATCCATCTACTCCACGTTCTGCACCTGTTCGCGGATTTTCTCCAGCTCGGTCTTGGCCTCGACGATGACCTGGGCGATGCCGGCGTCGTTGGCCTTGGAACCGATGGTGTTGAACTCACGGAAGATTTCCTGGCAGAGGAAATCGAGCGCCCTGCCGGGCGGCTCGGCGGCTAGGAGATATTCGCGGAACTTCGAGAAATGGGAATCCAGGCGGGTGAGTTCTTCGGAGACGTCGCAGCGATCGGCGAAGAGCGCGAGTTCCTTGGCCACACGCTCGTCCGCGGGATCGAGGTCGAGGCCGGCGTCGCGCAGCCGCTTTCCTAACAGTTCCCGCTGGCGGACAAGGCGGTTCGGCGCGTCGGCGGCGATTTTCGCTGTGAAGGAAACCAAGGTGCCGATCCTGGCGAGGAAGTCCTCCCTGAGGTGGGAGCCTTCGGTTTCCCGCATGGCGGCGAGGCCGGCGAGCGCTTCCGTTAGAGCGGGCTCGATGGCCGGCCAGACATCCTCGGCGTCGATCTCGCCGTTGCCGACGTTCAGGATACCCGGCTGGCGGAGATAGTCCGATGCGGTGGGAAGCACCGGATGGCCGACGGCATTAGCGAGTTCGATGAAGGCGTCATGAAAAGCACGGGCGAGGGCGACGTCCAACTGGATGGCGGCGGACGCACCCTTGGCGCGTTCGAGATTGATGGAGACCTGCACCCGCCCGCGCGAGACCCGAGCGAGCACCACCTTGCGGATGCGACCGTCGATTTCCGAAAGCTCGCGAGGTGCCTGGACAACGACCTCCACCTGCTTGCGATTGACCGAGCTGGCCTCCACGGTGGCGTGCCACGCGTCCGTCGCTGCGGAACCGCGTCCGAATCCTGTCATCGAGTGCATGGCCGGAGAATGAACGCCGGAGATCGAACTTCCAACATCGAACGTCGAAAAATGCTCCCAAGGCGGTGAAGCCTGAACCAAAAGGAAAGGATGCGGCAGAATCATGGACAGCAGAATCATTTTTTGGATCTGAATTCCATGATTCTGCTGTTCATGATTCTGCCATGCCTCTTGGGGAAATCATTGTGGAAACGTGCGCTTTCGATAAGCGTGCCAATAAGTCGGAGGTCGAAAAAGATCTCGTCTTCGATGTTCAACGTTGGAAGTTCGATGTCCGATGTTCCAGTCTTTCCCCATGGCGAAGGTGCTGGTGGGACTCTCAGGCGGCGTGGACAGCGCGGTGGCGGCCGCGCTGCTGGTGGAGCAGGGCCACGAGGTGGCGGCCGGCTATATGAAGAACTGGATCAACGACGAGGGCATCCCGGGCGACTGCCCGTGGGAGCAGGACATTGAGGACGCGCGCGCCGTGGCGAAGGCGCTGGGCATCGAGTTCCGGGTGATCGACCTGATCGATTCCTACCGCGACCGGATCGTGGAATATCTGATCGAGGGCTACCGTTCCGGCATCACTCCGAACCCTGACGTGTGGTGCAACCGCGAGATGAAATTCGGGGTGTTTCTTGATTACGCGCTTTCCCAGGGATTCGACCACGTGGCGACTGGCCACTACGCGCGGCGGCGCGATCTGTCGGACGGCTCCGCGGCCATCCTGCGGGGCGCTGATCCCAACAAAGACCAGAGTTATTTCCTCTCTCTGATGACGCAGCGGCAGGCGGCGCACGCGCTTTTTCTGACGGGCGAGATGCTGAAACCCGAGGTCCGCGAGGTGGCGAAACGATTCAACCTGCCGGTGGCGGAGAAAAAGGACAGCCAGGGCATCTGTTTCCTCGGCCAGGTGAAGATGAGTGATTTCCTCCGCCACTACGTGCCGGATTCGCCGGGCGAGATCGTCGATGTTTCCGGAAAGGTGATGGGTGAACACCGCGGGCTGCATCTCTACACGCTAGGCCAGCGCAGGGGACACGGCGTGGCCTCTCCGCGCGAGGGCATGGCCTATGTGGTGGTGGGCAAGGATGCTGCTAGAAACCGGCTTGTCGTCGGTTGGGACGAACCCGGAGCGGAAGGGCTTTACTCGCGGTCCTGCACGGTGGGCACGCTTTCCGCCATCAACGA
>CANBTO010000399.1 GCA_947372405.1 Verrucomicrobiaceae bacterium | reverse complement strand
GGATATTACGCTCCCCACTACTACCGCTGAGACTCACGCTGGAACCACATGAGCACGGTTTGAATGCAGTGAATGATCGAACTGTGATGGCGATGCTGGTGGTTCTGCTCCGTTACGCCGCATTAATCCGCCACAGGGTGAAGTTGAGAAACGCGGCAAACGTCACCCACGCCAGATACGGCATGAACAGCCACGCGGCGGTCCTGGTCACCTTGTGAAAACCCAGCAGCGTCAGCAGGATTGCAACCCACAGCGCCAGGATGTCCACTAGCGCCCAGCCCAGTTGATGTGCGCCGAAGAAGATCGGTGTCCACGCTGCATTGAGCAGTAGCTGCACGAAATAGAGCCGCAGCGGACGACGCCAACCGTCATGCTTCCACACGATCCAGGCTGCAATCGCCATCAGCGTGTAAAGCAACGTCCATGCAGGGCCGAAGATCCATGCCGGCGGATTCCATGATGGTTTGTCCAGCGCGGCATACCACGATCCCGGCAACGAGAACATGCCAGCCAGTGGCGCGCAGAAGGTGATCGCGATGAAACCAGCGAGGGCCGGCTTGCGGCGGAGCGTTGTGGGTGGATGGTTCATGATGGTGCCGCTGATAGCGGAGTCTGGCCAGTCGCACCGAAAAAGCAAATTGCCTATCCGGATGTGTTGCTGTTTCTTCACACGCTTGACTTTGCTTCGGAGAGCCGTCGAAGACAAGGAGATGGCAAGCGAGTTCCCGGTGGTGAGGCCGGATATGGATTATTTTCAGGCAGGGAAGAGGTTTGAGTCGCCTGGGAATGAGTCAACTGCATTCGTCGGTATCAAACATTGCCTGTTGCTTGTCAAAGTCCGATTCCCCGGTGATTTCGCGTTTCGCTCGCTCGTAATCGAACTGTCTGATCTCGTATGCCGCCCTGCCCGCCAGAGCGGCTAGTTCAACTGTGCGTGTATGCAGCATTTCACGTGTGACCGGACGAATGGGAGAGCCTTGGAACTGCATGTTGTTGTGGGTGGGATGTGGATGTGGTGAATGGTGACGGAATGCACGTACGGGTTCATGCGGATGATTGCACGCATGGTTGGTCCTGTTTGAATCCTGGCCGAAACTAGCATTGCGCGAGATCGGCCGCCATCAGGTCTTCACCCCGGTTTTGTGAATCGGATGACCGGGAAAACGGGGTAGGGTTACACCCCATTTGAGATTGAGGATGCTTCGGCCAAATTATAAACCATGACACAACCAAAGACGACGGATGAATGGAACGTCTCACGCGACCGTCTGGTCGAACTGTTGAACGAGGATCTTGCAGGCGAATACCGGGCGATCATTGCCTATGTCGTGTATAGCCAGGTTCTTAAAGGTGCGGCCTACACCGATATCGCACGGGAGTTGGAGATTCATGCGGCTGAAGAATTGCAGCACGCCATCAAGATCGCCAAACAGATTGATTATCTCGGCGGCATGCCGTGTGTGACTCCTCTGCAAGTCAAATCCTTGTCCGATCCCGAGGAAATGCTGCGTGAGGATCTCGACAACGAAAGGGAAACCGTGGGACGGTATCGCGAACGCATTCGCCAGGCCGAGGCCATGGGCGAATACGGATTGAGCGAAACACTGCGGGCGATCATCGTCCAGGAGCAGTCACACGAGATCGAACTGGCTGCGGCACTTGGCATCAACGTGCCACCCGCATCTGGCGCCGCGGACCGGAAAGGTGAAAAACTCAAGTAATCCAGCGCCATGCCTCAAGGAGACAAGTCCAGTTATACTGACAAACAGATTCGTCAGGCGGCGCACATCAAGGCCAGCTACCGGGATAGCGGTGCCAGCCCGGATGCCGCGGCGGCAAGGGCTTGGGCCACGGTGAACAAGCTCAGCGGCGGCGGCAGGAAAAGCGGATCAGGGCGGAAGAAACCCTCCGGGAAACGCTAGAAATCTGAATTTCATAAGAGACCACCATGATCATCCAATTATACACTGACAAATCACTGGCTGAAACCGCGGACGCCTTGCAGGCTGCCGTGGTCGCCAATCACTTTGGCGTCATGCACATCCACAACCTCAAGGAAACCATGGCCAGGAAGGGGGTGGAATTCGCCCGGGAATGCCTGATTTTCGAGGTCTGCAATCCGTTGCAGGCAAAGAAGATTCTCGAACAGAACATGAGCGTCTCCACCGCGTTGCCATGCCGGATCTCACTTTACGAGGAGGATGGCAGGACCGTCATTGCCGCCATGAAGCCGACGGACATGTTAGATGGGTTCAACACGCCGCAATTGACAGCGACAGCGCAGGAAGTGGAGGACACCATGGTGAGGATCATGAAGGAGGCCGCAGCTCCGTGAGAGCGGATCGCAAGCAATAATCAAATTTCAACATCAATCAATCCTATGAAAACAAGATTGTCATTTGTTTATCTGGCGGTGGTCTCCCTCGCCCTGGCCGGTTCCAACCTGGCGGGATGCAACAGGTCACTGCCCAAAGCGGATAATCTCAGGAAGTCACAATACACATGTCCGATGCACCCCGAAGTGGTGAAGGACCTCCCGGGAGACTGCCCCAAGTGCGGCATGAAGCTCATCGCGAAACCATGACATTCGATTACGATCTGGCGGTTCTCGGCGGCGGCAGTGCCGGCTACGCTGCCGCCCATGCGGCGGTGACCGGGGGCTTGCGGACTGTGATGATTGACGGCGGATCGGACTTGGGTGGCCTGTGCATCCTGCGTGGTTGCATGCCTACGAAATCACTGTTGTATGCCGCGGAGGCTTTGCACTTCGCCGGAAAACTGAAGACCTGGGGGATCCTCGCCGGGAACATCAGCTTCGACTTCGGAGTCGTGATCGAGCGAAAAAACGCGTTCATTGATGACCTGGCGAAGAGCCGCAGGAAGGAACTCACCGCCGGTAAATTCGAGTTGCTCAATGGACGCGCCCGTTTCGTGGATTCGCACACCGTCGAGTTGGCGGGCCGTGGACCGCTCACATCCGCCAGTATTGTGATCACCACCGGTTCTTCGGTCGCGCCTCCTCCCTTGCCCGGATTCAACGAAACCGGTTATCTAACAAGCGATGACGCGCTGGAGTTGACCCGCTTGCCTGAGTCGCTGGTAATTATGGGAGGTGGACCTGTGGCGGTGGAGTTCGCCCAGTTTTTCGCGCGTTTCGGAGTGCGCGTGTCACTTCTCCAGCGCGGCGGGCATCTCTTGAGTGACTTCGACACGGATGTCGCGGGGGAACTGGAAAAAGTCTTCCGTCGCGATGGTATTGAGGTTTTCACGAATACGAAGGTCACCGGCGTGCGACTGGAAAGTCATGGCAAGACGGTATCGTTTGAACACGACGGAAGGTTGCGCTCCGTCACCGCGGAGCAGATCATGCTGGCCATAGGCCGTGATCCCAACACCGCGTCGCTCGATCTCGACAAGGCGGGCGTAGCCACCGAACACGGGCGCGTCGTGGCGGACGAGTGCATGCGGACAAGCGTGCCGCATATTTATGCCGCCGGGGATTGCACAGGCCCTCACGCGATCGTCCATCTCGCGGTCAGGCAGGGCGAGATTGCCGCCCACAACATCATGCATCCCGGGTCCGTCTGGAAAATGGACGATAGACTCTCGCTTGCCGTGATTTTCACTGATCCGCAGGTTGCCCAGGTGGGCCTGACTGAAATGGCGGCGACCAAGCTCGGCGTCCCGCATCTTGTCGCCAGCTACCCGTTCAGCGAACTCGGAAAATCTGTCATCATGGATGCCACGGACGGCCATGTGAAACTTCTTGCCGATCCCCATTCAGGCGAAATCCTCGGCGGCGCGTGCGTCGGCCCTCTAGGCGGCGAGTTGATCCATGAAATCGTCGCGGTAATGGCGAAGCGGATGACGGTCCACGAATTCGCCACCCTGCCACACTATCATCCCAGCTTGGCCGAAATCTGGACCTATCCGGCCGAAGAACTGGCAGGACGGATCACTCCGCAGGCGTAGGGTTACACCCCATGGAAAGACGCCGGAGTCAGGTTAAGCTTTTCTAACATGAAAACTTTGTTTACATCGGAAGTCATCTCCAAGGGCGCGCGTTCCGGCTCCCTCCATGCGCCTGACGGATTGCTGGATGTCATTTTGGGAAATCCCCTTGAGGAAGGGATTGAGAAACGCGGGCCAAGCCCCGAAACCTTGTTCGCCGGCGCCTACTCCGCCTGTTATCATGGTGCCGTGATCAACGCGGCTGGAACGCTTTTGATTCCAATCACCGACTCCACGGTGCGCGCCTTGGTCAGCCTGATCGAGGACGACAACGGCGGCTACCGCCTCGCGGTGGAATTGCACGTGCTGCTTCAGGGGGTGGACCCGGAAGATGCCGGCAAGATCATGGTGGAAGCCCACGTGACTTGTCCCTATTCCAAAGCCCTCCGTGGCGACTCCGTGGTCACTTTGGTAGTCGATTGATTTCATCGTCCCGTCACAATCATGAAACCAGATCCAGTGGAACCTGAAAAGCAGCTCGGCAAGGACCTGCAAACCTTCGACAAGCTCCCGGACAAAACCAAGGAACTGCATCTCCTTACGGACCAGGCGGAAAAGGAGACCGGTAGGAACCGGGCGGTGTTGGATCGATTGATCCAGCAGAAATCCAAACGCACGTAGAGAGTTCCTCGTACAGTTGTTGGCGCGCGCTCGAGACCGAAGATTGGGCGACGCAGGATCCGATGGGATCAGTTGAACGCGTGCCGGATCAAGCACACAGCTTGAGATTCAGCGCGGGTGCGGATCAAAAAGAGATTCTTTTTGAAATCCCGGAAACTTGTAAGGCCGTGCCTTACGGCCAAAATCATGAAATGACTCCGGTTTGCCCGGCTGCGCCCTGATCCACTACCGTCTCGCATCCCAAGCCGGAGACCCGGGTTTGCACGGACAATGCGAATTTCACGCTGAATCAATGAGGCTCCAATCCAATCACTTCAAGTAGCCTCACTAGGACTCGAACCTAGAATGACGGAATCAGAATCCGGAGTGTTACCATTACACTATGAGGCTTTTCACGCAGCTTGCCCTGCTGCGGGCTGAAAGTAACCCGACATACTGCCGCTTGGCAACACTGAGTCACGGAGGAGGCTATTTTTTGATGCCGTCTTGTCTGGATGCCGCCGCCTGCTTCTTTGCTTGGGAGTCATGAGCGGCTTTGGCTTGTTTTTGCGCGGATTTCTTCTGGTTCGCTTTAGGGGATTTGTCGCCCATGGTTTTGGTGGGTTGATCAATTCAGATTGGCGCAGGCTCATTGAAGCCTTCACCCGGAACCCCAATATTCGCGCTGTAACCTTCGAAGTCAA
>CANBTO010000398.1 GCA_947372405.1 Verrucomicrobiaceae bacterium | reverse complement strand
ATGGAAACAGGAATCGTGTTGCCGCCAAGTGACTTGTGACTTGCCTGGGAGGGTGCCGGTTTTGGTTTTGTAACCGGACCCGACTGTGGCTTGGCATGTGAAATCTCTGAAGCGGAAGCAACCGGGGCATCCGGCTTTTGTTTGGATGCTGGAGCGTCATCCTTTTTAGCAATCTCCTTCTTGTTTGCTGGAATCCGGATGATCTGGCCGCCGCGAAGCTTGGTAGGGCTCGCTTCCGGATTTGCCGCAATCAGCGAATCCACAGAAACCCCGTATTTCCTCGATATCGTGGAGTAGGTTTCCCCCTCCTCCAGTTTATGGGTTTTGCCTGCCACCGTTTTCGAAGAGTTGGCTTCAGCTGGTTTATCAACAAGCGGCGCAGTGGACGGCTTTTTCCCGGACGATGCTCCCGGCATCTTGAGTTTCTGACCGGGTTGTATGATCGAGTCGCTCTTGAGGCCATTTGCCTTTGCGAGTTTTTCGGCGGAGCAGCCGTTTTTCCGGGCGATACGTTCGATGCTGTCACCCTTTCGCACGATGTAGGCAGACGAATCGGAATCATCAGATTTCACGGCAGACAGGGCGGCCTGCGTTTTGGCCGTCATCGAAACTTGGTCGGTTTTCACACCCCGCAACCTGGCGTTCTCGTTCTCCAACCGCCGGATCTGACTTTCCTGCTCTCCACAACGCGCACGCAGCTTTTCCAGTTCGGACATGGCGGACGCCTTGGGAGCCGCAAATGCCAAGGAAATCATCGCGAAAAGGTAGGTTGGCTTCATGACGTGCCGATTTTTCAAAATATTTGATAAAGATCAAGTAAAATTCAAGAAATCTTAATTAAATAAAAAAATCTGCTGAATCATGCACGAAAAAACGGGTGCCTCCTTGCGGAAGCACCCGTTGCGGTGAAATGGATGTGAGTTGGCTGAGCGGATCAGGCGCGACCCAGATAGGAATTGTCCTCGGTTTTCACGTTGATCTTCTCGCCGACGTTGATGAACAGCGGAACCTGGACAATGAGGCCGGTTTCCATGACAGCGGGTTTGTAAACATTGTTGGCGGAGTCGCCTTTGACGCCTTCAGAGGATTCCGCGACAGTCATTGTCATGGAGAGCGGAAGATCAACAGAAACCACGATACCGTCGGCGACAAGGAGGTTGTAGATCTGGCCTTCAATGAGGTAGTTTTTCACCGATTCGATGAGGTCTTCGTAAACCACCGCATCCTCGTAGGTGTTGGGATCCAGGAAGTGGTAGCCGCTGCTGTCCTTGTAGGAATACTCATGCGGCGTCCGTTCGAGAACCACACCCTCGATGGAATCGTTCGAAGTCATCCGGAGGTTGAAAACCTTCTTGGTGGCCACGCTGCGGATAGACATCTGGACGTAGGACGCCATTCGCGGAGGAGTCTTGAGTTCGTGATCAATAACGAGGCAGACCTCGTTGTTGTGGCGGACGGCGTGTCCTTTGCGGAGGTTGATGATTGGAGTGCTGGCCATGACTTGTGGACGGCGGGAATAGGCGCAGGATCGGAACGACGCAAGCCCGGATTTGCTACGCTGGCGGCAGAAGCGGGAACCGACGGCTCAAACACCTTGATTCTTGATCCATGTGGCGATTTTCAGGTCGTCACTCCCCGCCGCCCAGACCTGGCGCAGAAAATCCGCAGGATGGATGCCACCATGAGTTTCAAGAAACCTCCGGTCACCCCCGCAACCGAACATCAGGTCAGGATCGAGCTCGCCGCGAAGTTTGGCCCGGGCCTTGGCGATGATCCGCGGCAGGTAGGCCATGCCTTCCAGTTCATCGCCGAAGGTGGGGACGTTGTCACGGTTCAGCAGTTCGCCACTTCCTGGAACCCCTTTGCCCACCTGGAAATAATCACGACGCACGGCGGCCACCAGCAAGGCCGTGGATGCCGAAGGAATCCCTTCCTCACAGAAATCCTCCACGAAATCGAAGAATTCGCGGGTTTTACAACCGATCTTCTCAAGCAACGCAAGATCCTCGGGGGTGTAGTAGGTTTCAAAATCCTGGTTTCCACCGCGATAGGCGGCCACACAACGGTCAAACAGCGCGAGAAAAGCATCGTTCCATGTCATGCCTGTCCGTTAGGCGATCTTCAGCTGGTTTGCAAGAGTATCAAGCCTTCGAAAACCACTCCTCCACGATTCGAGCGACATCGGAGAAAACCCCGTCCTTGAGAGGAAGACCGCTGCCGAGTGCAAGCAAGGGAACTTGCTCTCGCGTGTGGTCCGTGCCGCGGTGATAGGGGTCGTTGCCATGATCGGCGGTGATCATCACCAGATCTTCAGGCAGCACATTCTTGCGAAATCCTCCAAGCCAGGCATCGAATTCCCGCAGACATGCCGCATAGCCACCGGGATCGCGACGATGACCAAAGAGCGAATCAAAATCCACAAGATTGGCGAAAATGAAATGCGGGCAGTCGGGTGGATCGCCCCACAGCCGTTCGATTACGGCCATGCCCTCCGCGTTGGATTTCGTGGCTTGGGATTCTGAAATTCCCGAACCTGCGAAAATATCCGATATCTTGCCAACCCCGATGGTTCTGACGCCCCGGGATTGGAGTCGGTTAAGGAGGGTTTCGCCGGGAACGAGCGAATAGTCGTGGCGGTTTCCTGTTCGTCTGAAATCCGCAGACGAGCTGCCGATAAACGGACGGGCGATCACTCTGCCGACGCGAAGCCCGCGTTCATCAAGCAGTTTACGTGCTTCTCCGCACAAATCCCACAAGCGCTCCAATCCGAAAAGTTCCTCATGGGCCGCGATCTGCATGACGCTGTCCGCGCTGGTGTAGAGAATCGGTTTCCCGCTTCGCAGGTGTTCCTCACCCAGCGCCGCGAGAATCTCCGTGCCCGAGGCGGCGAAGTTTCCGAGAAATCCGGACCCGCAACGCCTCGAAAGCTCGGAGACCAGATCGTCAGGAAACGAATCGAATGTCGCGAAAGGCTGTTCAAGCCTGAGTCCCATCAATTCCCAGTGTCCGGTCGTCGTGTCTTTGCCCTTGGATTGCGCGGTCAGCCTTGCCCATGCCGAGAATGCAGCCGGGGCCACTCCACGCTCCAACCCGAGAATCCGATAGAGACCGAGCGACGCCAGATTGGCCAGCTCGAAACCCGGGATGCCTGCAAACAAACGCCCCAACGTATCAGCACCGGCGTCACCATAAGCCGCCGCATCCGGCGCGCCGCCACAACCCACCGAGTCCAGGACGATGACCAACGCGCGCTTCATCCGTTCACGCCTCGGTAGACCCGCCCGCAGGAGAGACCTCGATTCCTAACAGGCAAACATCGTCATCGAAGTGGCGGGACTCACAAAAGTCCAGCACGCTCGTGAGAATGCCGTCCAGCAGATGTTCAAGAGAGCCTTCCGTATTGCGGCCAATGATCTCCATCAGACGTTTCTCGAAAAACGGCTCGCCCTCACGGTTCTCCGCCTCCAGAACGCCGTCGGTGAAAAGAATGATGCGCCGGATTTCCGCCAGCGGCAACGTGACCACAGGATAAATGGAACCATGGATGAGGCCCAGCCCCGGACCTTTCTGCGAGCGCTCCGTCGCGAGTTGGTAGACGCCACCCGGCCCTTCGATGATGGGCCCGGGATGGCCGGCGCAAGCGAAGGTGAAGGTTTCCGAGGACAAATCCATCACCGCATAAAAAGCCGTGGCGAACATGGTGGTCCCTGCGCGTTCGAGTATGGCGGCGAGTCCGTCGTTGAGGCCGTGCAGGAATGCGCCCGGGTCCGCGGCCTGGGACCGCTCCTTCTCTAACAAACCCCGCAGCATGGCGACGATCAGTGCGGATCTCACCCCGTGCCCCATCACATCACAGATGAGGATCCCGACCTTTTCATTGTCCATCTGGATCACTTCGAAAAAGTCCCCCGCCAGACCGGATATGGGGATGTAGCGCGCGCTGAAACTCGTGCGAGCACGGCCGTTCCCGATGTCTGGAAACCCCTTCCCCGTCAGTGCCTGCTGGATTTCCCTGGCAAGATGAAGTTCCTCTTCGTAAACCTCGTTCTTAGCCTGAAGCTGGCCCGCCAGATCGAGCGCCTCCTGCTGGGCCTTGACCAGTTTCGTCACGTCACTGGAGACGCCGAAGCTTCCCTTGATCCGCCCATGTCGGTCACGCCATGGAAATTTCGAAGTCAGCACCCAGGTGGTATCGCCCTCGTTCCAGGTCTCCTGCTCAAGCATGCCGGTGATCGCCTCGCCCGTCGCGACGATGTGCCGCTCATCCTCCTCCGCGGGCTTCCAGTGCTCCTCGTCGAAGAAATCCCGGTCGTGCCTGCCTGTTAGATCGGCGCTGCTCGACAGGCCCATCCATTCCGCCATGCCCTTGTTGGCCATGACGAACCTGGACTCGAGATCCTTGAAATAAACCTGCACTGGTATGTGGTCGATCAACTGTCGGAGAAGAAAGCGTTCGTCCTCCACCTGTGCCTCCGCCTCCTTCCGGCGACTGATGTCGATCATCGACCCGGCGATCCGATAGACCTTGCCGTCACGGTTGCGCACCACCGTGCCGCGGATGCGCAGCCAGCGCCAACCGTCTCCACCGGTGCGGACCCGCGCGTCCACCGCAAGGGTTTCCGGGCCGCCGTCCTCAAGCGCCCGGGACACCGCCAGGCTGAACGCCCGGTGTTCGTCCGGATGGATCATGTCATGGGGCGGAAGAAAGATGTTGGGCGCCCCCCTCCTTCCGCATTCAAGAAACTCCAGGATCCTGCGGGAAAGATAGATCTCCTTCCGGTCAGTCCACCAATCCCAGATCCCCTCGTTGGAGGCCCTGAGGGCAAGTTCAAGACGCTCGAGTTTGACTGCGTCCCGATCCTGTGAGGTATTAGAATCATCGTTCATTCCTTCCGCAGATTGGCGCTTGAGGCCCGGGGCCGCAAGAACGAGTTCAAGATTTCGAATCGCCACCCTTGCCGGAACAAGTCCGGAATGGTTGCTTTCACCCGGTGAAGGGCGATTCGGAAAAACAGTTGCTCAAAGGGGTCTCCCGCTCGTTTTACCTGAGCTTGCGGCTTCTACCTCGCGACATGCGCGGTGCGGCCAGCCTCGGCTACCTTCTCGCGCGCACCAGCGACACTCTCGCGGATACAGCGGCGGCACCTATCGGAACTCGTATGGAGTGCCTGGACATGTTCGCCCGGGCGCTGGCGGAAACAGCGGATGTTCCCCGCTGGCCGCTCCAGATCCTGAATGCCGTGGAAGACATGCGAGAGCGCAGGCTGCTCGAAAGCTCCGCAGATCTTTTCAGTTGGCTGCACCGAATGAAGCCCGAC
>CANBTO010000397.1 GCA_947372405.1 Verrucomicrobiaceae bacterium | reverse complement strand
TGGACTTTCGTTTGGATGCCCGATACGAGCATTGGCTGTTGGATGAATTTCAGGATACCAGCCGTGCGGATTGGCTGGGCCTAGTTCCGCTCATCGACGAGGCGGCGGGCGCGGGGGATGGTACGATGTTCATCGTAGGCGACCGCAAGCAGGCGATCTACGCTTGGCGCGGCGGTGAGGTCGGCTTGTTTGACGAAGTGATCCGCAACTACGGCGGCGACCTAGCAATCGAGACGATGGAGGAGTCCTGGCGCTCATGCCCGGAGGTCTTGGAACTGGTCAACCGAGTCTGCGGGGATGCGATGACAATGGGCGAACTGTTTGGGACTGCTGCAGAAAATTGGAAGTTTAAGAACCATTTTTCCACCGACTCTCTAACCGTCACCGCCAAGCGCGGCGAGGCGCGGGTGGAAGTGGTGGAGGGCAAATTGGAACAGCGTTTGGAACGGTTAGGAAAATTATTGGATGAGCTCGGTATCGGTGAACGTCCGCTGACTTGCGGAGTTCTGGTCCGGAGTAACTCCATAGTGAGAAAAGTGGCGGATGAGTTGCGGGCCAAGGGGTTTGACGTGATTGAGGAAGGTCGGCGGGAGCCCGCGAAGGACAGCCCGGTGGGCATCGTGTTGGCTAATTTGCTCAAATGGCTGGCCAACCCGGCGGATACTTTTGCCCAGAAAGTGGTGGCGATGTCACCGCTGGCAGCCGTCCTGGAGACACGTTTCGGAGGGCATTGGCAAGTGGCTTGGGAGGGCTTGTTAGGCAGCGTTTCCGAGTCGGGGTTCGCCGCGATGATCGAGACGGTCATCGGGCCATTGCTGGCGGGTTGGTCGGATTTCGGCTGCCGCCGGGCGGGTGACATCATGACCGCGCTCGCCAGTTTGGACGCACGCGGCGGAGCGACGCCCCAGCAGGCGGCGGACTGGATCGAGAGTTTGGAAATTGCCCAAAGCCCTGGCATCGCCGCCGTGCAGGTGATGACGATTCATAAGGCGAAGGGACTCGGTTTCGATGTGGTGGTGCTGCCGGATGTGCCGAACGACAGCATTCCATCTTCACAATATTTCGACGTTGCGCAGGGTGGGGACTGGATCACACAAACGCCGCCGAAATGGGCGCGGGACTTGATCCCGGAAATGCGCGAGGCTGAGGCGGTATGGACGGCCAGCCAGCGTTACGAGGCGTTCTGTCTGTTATATGTCGCTCTAACACGAGCCAAGCGCGGACTCTATATTTTCCTCGAACCACCGGCCAAAACCCAAGAACCGGACAAGCCCTCACTGGCGAACTGGTTGGCTAGGGCGGTGGGAGCGGAAGGACAAACCGGCGTAGTCTATCATACCGGAGTGCCGGACTGGGTGGAAACTCTGCCAGCAACCAGTCGTGCGAAAACTCGGGTAGAAATCTTGCCGTTAACTGCCGGGGTGGCCCGCCGCGAACGTTTGACACCGAGCGGCTCGAAGCAAAATACGACGGCTGCCGTGAGGCATTCCGCCAGCGGCATGAGGTTCGGCAGCGAGGTGCATGAGGCCTTCGAGCAAGTTGCCTGGGTGGATGAGGAAACTCCGATTTTGCCTGCTAGTGACGCGGGGAAGCTGGTGGCCGATCTGTTAGTATCCACAAGCCTACGACATATTTTCGAGCGCAAGGGACGCCGCATTGAACTTTTCCGCGAACAACCCGTGGATGCCGTGCTCGATGGCAAATGGTTGAGCGGCGTGATCGACCGGCTGCATCTTCATCGCGATGCAGCCGGGGCCGTGACTTTGGTGGAAGTGATTGACTTCAAGACGGATGCCTTGGATGACATCAATGAATTGGTCTTGAGGTATTCTGGTCAAATGAATGTTTATCGTGAGGTCATGCGGCAGGCGTATCCGGGCGCACGGGTGGAGTGCATACTCCTCTCTACGCGGTGCTGTGACCAAGTGATCTTATGAGTAAATCGTGGGACCATGGTTTGGGAAATCCATCGGCTTGACGGATGGTATGGCAAGGATTTCACCCGATGACCGGGGGGGCAAAGCCCTCACGATAGACACGGCTGACGATGGTCTTGGTGGCTTCCGCATTGTTGGTGAAGGCGAGCTTGGGGCGGTCCCACAGGAGTTCTTGGCCGGGGAAACGAGTGGCCTTGACGGCGAGCAGGGCTGCCTCGGTGATGCGGATGCCGTCCTTGAAGGGAGTGCGGAGTTCGGTTTTTTTCCCGAGGCAGTTGTCCACCCAGGCGTGCCAGTGGTTGAGCGCTTCCCACTTGGTGGGCAGACCGGGCATGCTCAGTCCCGGTTCCGACTTGCCATCTCGCCAGATCTTGAGTCCGCCGTCCGCCTCGAGCACAAGGGTGCCGCCTTCGCAGACGACGACGGTCATGTTGCCCTGTTTGATCGCCTCGCCGATTTTCATCTGCTCCGGCGTGGGCTGCTGATTGCTATCGGAGTAGTGGACGGGGAATGTCTTGCCAGCGAATTTGTCCGAGCTGACCTGATAGATGAGGGTGGATTTGCAGGGATTCACATGAAAGACCTTGCCGGCGGGCTCGGAGCAATCGGTTTTCACGGAAAAGGGAGAGAGCAATTCGTCATAGCTGAACATGATCACGTCGAGCAGGTGGCAGCCCCAGTCGCCGAGGCCGTTGGTGCCGAAGTTCCAGTAGGAGCGCCACCGCGTCGGGGCGATGAGGTCGCGATAGGGCATCATCTCGCAGGGACCGAGCCACAGGTTCCAATCGAGGTTTGCAGGTGGGGCGGTATCTGGGTTGATGACTTTTTCGTAGTTGAAATACGGGCCACCGGCATTAGGCGAGCCGGTCCAGGCGTAGGCTTCGATGGCTTTGCCAAGCTGGCCCTGACGCAGGATTTCCACCGCCGCACGGCGGCCGGGATGGGCCATGCGTTGGTTGCCGAGCTGGGTGACGAGCTGGGGCTTCGCCTTGATGGCGTGCTCGATCATGGACAACTCCGCGAGCTGGTGGACGAGGGGTTTCTGGCCATAGACGTGTTTGTCGTGGGCCAGGGCAGTGAGGACGATGGGCGCGTGCGAGAAGTCCGGCACGGAAACGATCACCGCATCGAACTTGTCCGCGTGTTTGGCGAAGGCCTCGCGGTAATCGCTACAGGTGAACGCGCTGGGATGGTCCTTGGAGGCCTCTGCGAGAAAGTTAGAATCCACGTCGCATAGCCCGACGATTTCCGCACTTGGGTGCGAGGCCACGCTGCGGCGGTCGTTCCTGCCGATGGTGCCGACCACGCCGATGGACAGGACGCGGAGCTTCCCGTTAGGCGAGGCAGCGCGAGCATACGACGCCCCGTAAGCGGCGAGACCAAGCCCGGCGGCGGCCGAGGTGCGGAGGAAAGAACGGCGGTTTTGAATAAGATCCATAGCTCTACCTGATACGATGAGGCCGGGGCCTTGCTATCGCATAAATTCATGACCCCTCCGCGCGGAAATCCTGATGGCGGCCTCGGTCGGGCTATCACCGGATAGATACAGCACCTGATTCCCTGCATCGAGCACCACGATCCGCTGTTTCTTGAAGCTCAATCCAGAGGGGTGCCTCGGGGTGAAATTCGCGCTGAGGGTGAGTTCCAAAGTAACCACGTTGAGGTTCTGGAAGTTTTTACCGTCGAGCTTGAACTCCTTAACTTCCTCGGGTGCGAGCATGGCCGCCGGGGCGGGTCCAGAATGCGCGCTTTATGCTAACAGCGTGGAGGTCACTACGAGGATGGAGGCGGAAGGACGGAAGCGGGATGCGGATGAATGAATTGGGGTGGATGTTTTCATGAGGTAGGTGGTGTCCCTAGAATTTGTCTGGAAATTTGAATTAGTGGTATGACTAAAGACCTGTCCCATCTGTAATGCTCCTGTCACGATTTCACTCTTTCATAATCGGTGTTAATGGCAGTTGATACTTGGATTCTTCACGGTTATTTTTAAAAGCAACATGAGTGTTAATGTTGTAGCTAAAAAACCAGTGATCTAGGCTCTGCTTTCCACCTTCATAGCCCCAGATCACGACTCCGATGTTTCCTTCATCATCTGGAAAATCATTGCTATTACAATATAGGTGATCAATCTTTGGAATACTTGTGAGGTGAAAAATTTGCGAGAGAAGCACTAAGCCTTTTTGAGCGATGTCGCCAGTGTCAAGTTCGATATATTTGTCATTACCTGCATTCTTAAAAAATACAATTCGAGTTGCATCGCTAGCGTATCTATCAACAATCCGAATACTGCGGCTATCATCGGATGTCTGCGCCTGTGCAGAGCGATCATATTCATAAAGAAATGTTTGCTTGCCAGTTATTTTATTAAATATCCAGATTTCGTGAATGCTGTCTTTGATTCTATTGTAATAAAATAACTGAAGCCCGTTACCTTGAATCGGTTCTTCATTGCCATATTCTGCTGCACGCCGTCCTTCTGGGAATTTTTGTGTGTCAGAGGCTGTCTTAAAAATACTAACAGTAGTAATTTTAATCTGTACTAATATGGTAAGGTATTGGAGAAACTCGGCATGGCCAGTTATCCAAGCAGCATGACGGATTCCGAATGGGAAATCCTCGAAACACTATTGCCACCCAAGCCCGACACCTTGCGCGGGCGTCCGCAAGAGCATTCTAGGCGGAGTATCGTCGATGGCATTCTTTATATCATCCGAACGGGCGGTGCCTGGCGAATGATGCCCAACGACTTGCCTCATTGGAAAACCTGCTATCACTATTTCCGACTGTGGGCAAAGTTGGGATACTGGGAACGGATTCACCACGCTATCCGGGACATGGCCCGCCTCGCACTTGGAAAAAAAAAGCCCCGACCGCTGCGATTATCGATAGTCAAAGCGTTCGGACAGCTAGCCAGTCCGGAGTTCGTGGTTATGATGCGGGTAAGAAGATTACAGGAAGAAAGCGACACGTTCTGGTAGATACGCAGGGCAATATCCTTGCCTTGAAAGTGACCACCGCCGATGTGCAGGATCGCGATGGCGCGAAGCTTTTGCTCAACGTTCTAGCCATAGCATTCGGATGGCTCATGCTGATCTGGGCGGACGGTGGCTACGCGGGAAAACTCATTGAGCATGTGGCGGAAATCCCGCGTCACCGACGGGTAAAACTTGAGATCGTGAAACGCTCCGACGACGTCAAGGGCTTCAAAGTGGTGCCGAAGCGATGGATTGTGGAACGCACGTTTGGATGGTTGATCCAGTCACGACGACTCATCCGGGACTACGAAGTTAAAATTGAACACTCGGAAGCCATGATTTATCTGTCGATGAGCAAGCGAATGCTTGCCAGAATCGCACGTTAGATAATTTTCAGACAGCCTCT
>CANBTO010000396.1 GCA_947372405.1 Verrucomicrobiaceae bacterium | reverse complement strand
ACTCCCATCCTGCCGGATGATGGGGGTGCGAGTGGGATTATCAAAGTCCGTTAAGCGTGCCAGATACATAAAGAATGAAGATGAGAGCCAGTCCAACCATAGGAATTATAAAAATCTGGAGGACGAAAAAGAGACCAACGCGATAGATTATTTCATCCGTTTTAATCTTTGCTTGCTTGGCAAGCAGTGAGTCGTAACAGCCAACTGCAATTACAAATATACAGTTGGAGAGCCACCAGAGGCCAGTCTGCAGCGCGCTTGATAAATAGCCCTTTTCAATCAACTTGGAAATCCCCACCGCGCTAAATAAGGCAAATGCCCCAGGCACCCACCACAACGTCACTCGTAACCAAGCCACCGTCCGACTGACCGTAGACAAGGACTGTCTTGGCCGCGCACGAGGTGGATCCCACTCATTCATCTCCCACCCCCATTCGCATAATATCGGCAAAACGAGTCCAGCGAGCCGTCTTGCCGGATGACGTGAGTGCAGCAGCGGTCGATGCGGTCTTGGTCCCAGGTCCAGGCGTCCATGAAGGGCTTGATGAAGAGGCGGAAGGCGTGCTTTTCCTTCATCTCGAAGCGTTGGAGGATTTCTCCGAGTTCGGTGTTTTCACAGCCGCATTGGATGAGATCGGCGAGTTCGTAGTTCACCTTGTCGCGCAGGAAACCTTGGAGGCTGGCGAAGTCGATGAACTCCGAAATGCTGCGGGTGCCGATGGGCGTGCGGAGGAGGAAGCCGATGGTGGCGCAGTTGGGATCGCCGCAGGGAAGCGGGGTGAAGTCTTCATAGCGGAGTTTTCCGGCAGATTGCTCGACGGCGCCGAGGATGATGTCAGCGGTGTTGAGGCGCTCGGAGTCGGCTTCGTGGACGCGTCCGGTGCGGAACATCGGCTGGAAGGAAACGCCACGGCAGACATCGTGCTTGAGGCCGGTGAGGATGGTGTCCCAGAGGTGGGGCAAATTTTCTGGAGTGACAGTCATGGCGAGGGTGAAGGGGATGCCCTCGCGCTCGCAGCGGTCCATGGCGAGTCGTTTCATGTCGCGGAAATCCCCGCCGCGTAGCTCGCGTTGGCCGGCGGCTTGGGGGCCGTCGAACTGGAGGTAGAGCTGGAAATGTCCGCGCCGCCCGCGTTTGCCGAGTTCGTCGAGGAAGGGGTCTTCCTTGGCGATGCGCACGGCGTTGGTGTTGACGAGGCAGTAGTCGATTTGCGGGTGCGCGTGAATCCAATCGACCAGTTTGAAAAACTGCGGATGCAAGGTCGGCTCGCCGCCGGAGAGTTGGAGGATCTCGATTTTTCCCTTGCGGTCGATGACGCCCTGGATGCGAGTTTGTAGAGATTCCAGCGAGTGGGATTTCAAGCGATCCCCGGCTGCGCCGATGGGCGAATCCGCGAAACAGGTGGGGCAGGCGAGGTTGCAGGAATCCACGATTTCGATGAGCGCGAGGCAGGTGGAGAGGATTTCCACCTCGGGCACGGTGGCGTTGGCATTGCGGCCAAGAGTGCCGTTGATGCCGCTAGTATCGGCGGAACAAGCGCACCCGGCCCCGCAGGAATTCGCGGGATCGCCCTTGGCCAGCCAGTAGAAGCGGGCGTCGCTGGCGATGCAGGCCGTGACCTCGCCATGCTCGGCGCAAGTGCGAGTGAGATAGACCTTCGCGGGTGTACCAGTGGTTTTCCAAACTTCTGCTGGGACCGCGGCTTGGCAGGTCGGGCAGCGGGAGGTGGTGTGTTTCAGGGATTCTTTGAGAGTGGGGAAGATCATGGTGGTTGATGTGGGAGGACTAGGACACATGCGCTTGCAAAAAGTGTGCAACAAACGACCACTTGGCCGAGGAAATAGGCCCAACTCAGAAAAAACAAAGTGACACGTTGATAGTGCGGCCGGACCAAGGCATTGAAGCGCCGCAACTGGGAGAGAATGAGAAAAAATATCACCAGTGGCATAATCTCAATCAACCCGATGTCCTTCAATCCCTGTCCCCACGCAAAATGGATGGCCATATTGGAAAGAAGGGTAACAAGTGGCGGAATAAGCAGCGTGAGCCAAAGCGCTCTACGTGGGATTTCCGGCATAGGTGGGGAGAACTGGGATGCTTTGTTCATCGCAGGTCTCATTTATCCAATCGCAAACCGGACCCCAGCCACAAAGCGAAACAGAGGATGTACTGCCCGAGGAAATAGGCGATATTGAGATAGGCCAGCGAGCTTCCTTGATAGTGCGCACCGACGGCGTCGTCTAAGAGATAGAAACCCTAAGATAATGAAAAAGCCCACGAACGGAACGCTAAGAAATGTATTCCGGTAATCACTCGAAGTCTGGAAGAAAGCAGCGGGCAGAATTCTTAATAAAGTGGCGACCGGTGGCGCAGTAAGTGACAGCCACAAGGCACTCCGTGGCACTTCCGGCACGGGCGGCGGGAGCTGGAATTCTTCGTCCATCGCGGGCATTAACTAGCAATCAACATACAGGACCCCACCCACATGACGATGCAGACGATGATTTGCCCGAGGAAATAGGCGATGTTTAGATAGACCACCGAGCGCCCCCGATAGCGCGTGCCGACGGCGTTCTTGAACATAAAGAGAAATCCAAAGATGACGAAAAAGACCACGATCGGAACCCACAGAAAGGTCGCGCCATAGTTATTCTGGGGCTCGCAGCCAGCGACGATCAGATTTCCTAACAAAGTAGCCGCCGGTGGCACGGCGAGTGAGATCCATAAAGCCTTCCGTGGCACTTCCGGCACGGGCTGGGGGATTTGCGGAACTTCTTCCATGGCCGATTCACTATCGGAATTGGCTCGCCGGGGGAAGATCAATCCGGCACGGCGGTAAAAAATCCCAATTGAAATGAGATGGAGTGTCTCCTAGCGTGGACTCGCATCGGGACGACGGCATCCCTGACGGTCGCCAAACCGTTAGGTGACTGGCTACAAGCGTCGGAGTGAGCACGAACGGGACGGGGAAATTTCTGGAATTTTCACTGGAAAATCGCATGAATCCCGTGTAACTACACGGTGAATTCCTCATACCCATATTCCGCCTGTTCAATGTCGGACCTTATTTTTAAATTAACCGGAGCCGTCTTTTCGAGGCGTTTCCCCATTTCCAAGGATCAAGCACCATGAAACCCTTACCATCCTATCGTAAGTTCCTCGCCCTCGCGGGTTCCACCTCTGTGTTCCTGTCATGCCTGCCAGCTTTCGCGGCGGATGCCACTTGGAATGTGAACGCTGGCGGAAATTGGTCCGTAACTAGCAAATGGCTACCCGCTGCCGCACCCGGCGCGACCTCTGGCACCACCAATACCGACACGGCGACTTTGGGCTCGGCCATCCTTGCGCCGCGTACGGTCACCGTGGACACCACCAACCGCAACCTCCTTGGGATCAATTTTTCAGGAAATTCATTCGGTTACACCCTGATCACCGGCAATCTACTCATCACCAACGGGGGCCTCATCCAGTCCAGCGGCAGCGGCGCAGCCCACACGGATACCATCAGCGCCCCGATTGTGATTCAGGGCACCGTCGGTGCCGCCACTTTCACCTCTGGTGCCTCTATCAACGGGAGTATCATGAGCCTCGGCACCGTGACGGGCGTCTCCACCTCGACGAGCACGACCCTGACGCTCAATGGCACAAACGGTTCTAGCAGCAGCGCCAGCGCCATCACCGGAGCCATCACAAACGGCGGCAGCGGAATATTCGCGATTGCGAAGTCGGGGACCGGGGTTTGGATTCTGAGTGGCGCGAACACGTTTAGCGGCGGAGTCACACTCTCGGACGGCACGCTCAGGCTGGGCAATACCACCGCTCTGGGCACCTCGGCAGGAACCCTCACGATCAATGGCGGCTTGCTCGATTCAAGCGTCGCGAGCCTGATTAATGCTAACAACAATCCCCAGACGTGGAATGCGGATTTCGGTTTCACAGGCTCCAATGCACTGGACTTGGGGACTGGCGCGGTTTCCCTCGGGACGCTGGCCGGAACTTCCCGTTCCGTGACCGTAACTGCCAACACGCTCACGATCGGGGGGATCATCTCTGACGGCACCACGGCTAACAGCCTCATCAAAGCCGGTGCCGGAACGCTGGTTCTATCAGGCGCGAATACCTTTAGCGGCGGCCTGACGCTTTCGGGCGGCACCCTGAAATTTGGCAGCAACACGGCGATCGGTGCGGCAAGCGGAACCTTTACGGTTAACGGTGGCACGTTTGACACGGCTACCGGAGCGGTTATTTTCGGCAATAACCCACAGACTTGGAATGGCGATTTCACCTTCACTGGATCGAACACGCTGACCTTCGGCACCGGGGCGGTCACCCTCGGCACGGCGGCTGGCACATCGCGGACCATCACGGTTTCCGGCTCGTCCCTCGCCGTCGGCGGGGCGATTGCAAACGGCACTACGGCCAATAGTCTCATCAAAGCGGGGGCGGGGGAGCTGAGTCTATCGGGTGCCGGCAGCTACACGGGTGGTGTAACGCTCAACGGCGGCACGCTCAAGCTCGGAAGCTCCACGGCTCTCGGCACCGTTGCGGGAACCCTCACGCTCAATGGTGGCTTGCTCGATTCAAGCGTCGCGAGCCTGACGATTTCTGCCAACAATCCCCAGACGTGGAATGCGGATTTCGGCTTCACGGGATCCAATGCACTGAACTTGGGGACTGGCGCGGTTTCCCTCGGCACGCTCGCCGGAACTTCCCGCTCCGTGACCGTAACTGCCAACACGCTCGCGGTCGGGGGGATCATCTCTAACGGCACCACGGCTAACAGGCTCATCAAAGTAGGCACCGGAACTCTGCTTCTCTCAGGTGCGAACACCTTCACCGGTGGCGTTACGCTCACCGATGGCACGCTCAAGCTCGGCAGCACCACGGCTCTCGGCACCGTAGCAGGAACCCTCACGATCAATGGCGGAGCGCTCGACTCGAACGTCGCGAGCCTGACGATTGCAAACAACAACCCCCAGACGTGGAATGCGGATTTCGGTTTCACGGGATCCAATGCACTGAACTTGGGGAATGGCGCGGTTTCCCTCGGCACGCTTGCCGGAACTTCCCGTGCCGTGACCGTAAGCGCCAACACGCTCACGATCGGGGGGGTCATCTCTAACGGCACTACGGCCAATAGCCTCATCAAAGCGGGTGCCGGAACGCTGGTTCTATCAGGCGCGAACACTTTCACCGGCGGCGTGACGCTGACTGGCGGCACCCTCAAATTCGGCAGCAACACCGCGATCGGCACCTCGGCAGGAACCCTCACGATCAACGGTGGCACGTTTGACACGGCTACAGGATCGGTTAATTTCGGCAATAACCCAC
>CANBTO010000395.1 GCA_947372405.1 Verrucomicrobiaceae bacterium | reverse complement strand
AATTCCAGCCCCACCAGAAACATGTATAGCCCCACGCCGAGTTGTGCGCCCGCATACAAGATGCCGCGGGATTCCATCGTGAATATCCACTTCGCCGAATCCGGCCACATATAGCCCAGCAACGACGGCCCGATCAGAACTCCGGCGATCATTTCCCCCACCACCTGCGGCTGGCCTACCCAGCGGGCCAGCATGCCCACGATGCGGCAGACGAACAGGATCACCGCCATCTGCAGGAAGAACGAGGCTGACAGAGCTTGCATCGCACGGAGGTCTAGCGAGTCCGTGGAATCCCGCAACTTTCAATCAAGAAATGCCCGCGAATTTCCCGCTTCCATCAGGCGCGTGGTCATTCAACCTGATCCGCGATGCGCCGCACCGGAATCGTCCACACCCGTCACCAGTCCCTGGAAATCTGGAAATCCGATCTGGCGACGGAGTTCCGCGTGGCGGGGGCCGTGCATGCCTCGTATCACCGCAGGCGTTTCCTCACGGGCCTGGCCTGGGACATGATCGCGGCTGCGGCTTTGTTAGGAAAATACGATCCGCCGCGCTCGGTGCTGATGCTCGGGCTTGCCGGTGGCACGGCTTTCCGCGTGCTGCGTCACCTTCTGCCGGAGTGCAAACTCACGGCCATCGACATCGATCCTGAAATCGTCGACCTCGCCCGCGAGCACATGGACCTGGACGTGCTGGGCATCGAGGTGATCATCGGCGACGCCTATCCTTGGTTGGCGAAAAACAAGCGGACCTTCGACGTGGTGATCGATGACATCTATCTCGCGGGGAAAACCGATGTGTTCCGCCCCAGGGAGTGGGACTCCGGCATCATGACCCACCTAAAGCGGGCGATGTCGCCGGGCGGGGTGCTGGCGGTAAACCTGGTCACCGGCGCAGGCCACCGGGCGATTCAGTCGCTCACCCGCAAGGTGCTGCGCGAGTCGTTTCCCTTCGTGCGCTCGGTCAAGTCCGCCGAGGCAATGAACGAGGTGCTGGTGGCGGGGGATTTTGTCGCCACCAAACGCCGTCTCGCAGCTCACGTGGACAAGTATTCCGACTGGCGGGACCACATGTATTGGGATCGCCTCGAGGTGAGGAGGGTGTCGTGACTGATCCGATCCAGCAATTCTACGCAAGCCGAAGTTATCCGGCGATGAGCCATCCACTATCGGATCCGGCGGTCAGTTCTGTGGCAGCCTTGATGGGAGGACTGGAGGTTTGTCATCCAGCGCGGGCAAGAATTCTCGAAATCGGCTGCAGTTCCGGGCTCAACCTGATCGCACTTGCCTCACGCTGGCCGGAATGCCGCTGTGTGGGGGTGGATCTTTCATTGGAAGCGATCATCCAGGCCAAGGAGCTCGCAGCGGCTGCCGGAGTCAAAAACGTTCATTTCCAAGCGGTGGATCTGCGTGACTTCCATCCCGATGGCGAACGCTATGATTTCATCATCGCGCACGGCTTTTTCTCATGGGTGCCGGACGATGTGAAGGCGCGCTTGTTCGCCTTCTGCCACGGAAATCTCACTCCGAATGGCATCGCCACGATCAGTTTCAATCTCGAATGCGGATGGCGGCCGCGTTTTCCGGTGATCGAAAAAGTCCGTGCCATCCAGCAAGCTGGCGCGGGGGATGAAATGTCTGCGCTCGCCATCCTGAGGTCTGTCACCGAGCAGGAGTCGCGCGAATTGGAGATTATCGACGACATGATGGCAAAGGGTCCCGCGATCCTGCCGTTTGATGATTTCGGCCCGGTAAATGACCCGTGGCCTTTGGACCGCTTCGTGCATGCTGCCGCGCGTTCCGGTTTGCGCTGGCTGGGCGAGTCCGATCCGGGGGAGAACTTTCCGCCCGGCCTTGATGGAGAGGTATTGGAGAACATTCGCGTCAATGCAGCCGATCCGCTTTCGTTCCAAATGGCCGCCGATGCCGCAGCAGGGAGAACTTTCCGCTCAGGGGTTTTATGTCGGGATGACGCGCGGTTGGTTGAGCGGATTCCGTTCAAACGATGGTTGGGAATTTCCATTCGGACGGATCCTTCCGCAGGCGGTTTGTTGAATCAGCGGATATTTGAAACAATTGATTCATTTCGCTTCAAATCAATTCCCATATCACAGGTTATCAATGATCTATCTGAATATTTCTCAAAGGATTTGATCCGAGAAATCATTGAAGGAATCCAGCGTGGTTGGATTCTTCCAAGGGTTGAATCGGTGCGTTTTGCTACCGACACTGGGGACTTCCCGCACTTGTCGCCACTTCGATTGGAGTGTGCTAGGCGTGGCTTGCCGCTGGTGGACATCTGGCATCGACCCTGCTCGTTTCCTGTCGCGCACTATGAAATTCTTGCGGCGATGGACGGCTCGCGGAGTCGGACCGAACTTGTGGCGCTCGCAGGAATGCGATGCCCGGAGCTTGCCTTTGAATCGTGGATCAGGCACCTCGCCGAGCGAGGCATGTTTTCCTGAGAAGGCTTATTTCGTCGCGCGCACGTCGGCGTTGGAATTCTGCGGATTCAAGTTCTCAGGAAGGCACCGGTTGGATGGCTTCATGGTCATTGGATCCACCGGGAGTTTGGTGCGGCATGAAGTCGTAAAGCACGCCAAGCAAAGGACCGGGATGAGCAGCAGGATTTTCATGTGGGTGGTTCGGGTGTGGAAGACCGTTAGCACTTTCCGCACGGGAACTCCAGCAAACTCTTCAAGCGATCATTTCAGAGGCCCTGCATTTGGGAAAGGAGTTGTTTGAGGCGGGAGGGCAGGCGAAACAACTGGACAATGCCGCGAAAACCTCACTTTACGGGGCGATCAACGCATCGATGCGACCGTTCGCGGCTGGTATAAGCAGGAGTATAAGCAGAGCGATTTTCAAACTTAACTCATTGAAAATCAAATGGTGGAGGCGAGGGGAGTCGAACCCTTAAATGATCCTATATTCTATAAGGGTTTCAGGTGATTATATGGAAAAACACACGCCAAACACACAGTATTTTTTTCGTTTTAAATTTTCGGAGTCGGGGGGGCGGTCTCGGAAGCCCTGTTAGGATACCTTTTAGAAAACACACGGCAAGCCGTGTGTTGGACGGGTGATTGGGCGCTGATTGCCGCCCTCCCGTCATGGGCTTGCCCTAGATATCACTCACACCGCACGCTTGCCGCGCGGCTGCCGAATTCTTTAAGTTAGGTGAAATTCCCTCGTCACCCACGGCCAGGTCTGTAACATGTCTCACCATGTTCCCTGAAAAAGACAAAGCCACGCAAGAACCCGCCTCGGTGACAATCCCCGCCTCCTCTGTCACAGTCCCCGCCGACCCGGACGACGATTTCAACGAATCCCTGGGAGAGCGCCAGCCGGGCGCGAACGATGCCATCGTCTGTGAGGGTGGGTGCCAGTGACCGATGGGAAGGACAGAACCTGAGAAGAGGGCTTCACGACAGCCAATCTGCGCTTTTTGGGAAAATGGATGGAATTGGAGGTAATTGGATGACTTTGGGTGGAATTGGAGTTAGGATCGCGGCATGAAGATCCCTCTTCCGCCAAAGGTCCAGCCGACCAACGAGATGCTGACGCTGATCGCCGCCATTGACGAGTTCAAGGGCGAGTGGCGAGCTCTCGGCAGCCTCGGTCCGGAGACCCTGCGTTCGCTCCGGCGGATCGCGACTATCGAGAGTGCCGGGTCGTCTACACGTATCGAAGGTGCGAAGCTCAGCGACGCCGAGGTCGAGAAGCTAGTCGGTAACCTGGGCAAAGAATCCTTCCAGTCCCGTGACGAGCAGGAAGTCGCGGGCTACGCCTATGTAATGGAGACAATTCAGACCGTCTGGCAGGATCTCCGCATTTCGGAGAGCATCCTCCTTCAACTGCATCGTGATTTGCTCCGCTACAGTTACAAAGACGAACGCCATCGCGGCGAGTGGAAGTTGCTCGACAACCACGTCGCGGCCTTCGATCCGGACGGAAAGCAGATCGGCATCGTCTTCGAGACCGCTTCACCCTTCGAGACTCCAATGCTGATGGAGAAACTGCTGGGCTGGCACGCCAAGGAAGAGGCGGATCCGATTCTCCATCCCTTGCTGCGGATCGCCGTGTTCAACGTCATCTTCCTAGCCATCCATCCCTTTCAAGATGGCAATGGTCGCTTGTCCCGTATCCTGACCAACCTGATGCTCCTCCGCACTGGCTACGCCTACGCCTCCTATACGTCGTTGGAGAGCGTGATCGAGCACAACAAGGAAGCCTACTACCTCGCCTTGCGGCGAACCCAGACCTCCTTTCGGGAGGCCGTCGATTGGGAGCCGTGGATTCTATTCTTTCTGCGAGCCCTGAAATCGCAGATCGGACGCCTGCGGGGGCGTCTTGCGGAGCCAACCGCGGCGGTCGCCGCTTCTGGCATTCCCGATGACCTGTCACCCCTGGCTGGGCAGGTGCTCAAGCTGCTTGAAGTTAGGGAGACCCTCTCTGTCGCCGAGGCCGCCGACGCCCTCAGTGCCAACCGGCACACCCTAAAGGATAAATTCACCGAGCTCGTCCACAAGGGCTACGCCGAGCTACACGGCAAAGGACGCGGTGCCCACTACCGACGAGTGAATTTCTATCCAAATGACGGGGCATGCCTCCAACATAATTAGCGAAGTAAGCATCTAGAAAATGATCACCACGATATCAGCTCAAGAATTCGCAGCGATTTTCCAACTAAGACCCGAGCGCTTCGCTTGGTTCTTGGGAGCCGGAGCTTCTGCATCCGCTGGTAGCCATGCCGCGCGTAGTTGGAACATCGAACACGTTATCTACCGGCGTCGTCAACCCTGATAAGTTATTTTCTCGTAGGATATTCCCGCTATGATAGTTAGTAAAGCCAGTTTCTTGATCGAGGTTAGGATGAATGTTTGTTAGTCTGCCTCCCGGGTCGATCCAGAAGCAACAGAAGCTGGATTGGAAATTTGACCTCACAGTTATCCTGGTCGATTCGAAGGCCTTGAGATCGCCAGAATGATTGTCGTTATTTATTGTTCGAGTGTGACCGCGCATATCGGTCACTTCGACGGTGAGGTTCACATGGGGATCAGATGACGTTGTATCCGCTATTCCCAGTAGTCTTTTTATGAAGAACAGAACTTTCTCCTCGTCGGGATAGGAGATGCCGGTCAAATCGTCGATCAGTATTGCGCTAACATCCTGAGATAGTTTCACCACGTAAGGGTCGATCTCTATGTCGTGACAGAGGTATGTCGGAACGGGATGCTCTCTAAAGAAGAAGTTGGGCCAGCCTGTGGCATCCCATTCGGGTCTACCCGTTTTATCTAAGACAGGTTTGATGTTCGGGTTGATTTCGAGGGGAGTGATAGCGTTTCTTCGCAGG
>CANBTO010000394.1 GCA_947372405.1 Verrucomicrobiaceae bacterium | reverse complement strand
TGTTGGACCGCGGCTTGCTGGACCGCGTGGGTGGCCCGGCGGCGCTGACGGATCTCTACACGTATGCGCCGAGTCCGGGTCACTTCCGCCATCACCTCCAGCATGTGAAGGACAAGTTCGTGCTGCGTTCGATCATCCAGAACTCCAACGAGGCCATCGCCCAGGCCTATGACGCGCCGGACGAGGTGGCGTCGTTGCTGGACACGGTGGAGGCGAGGATTCTCGCCATCCGCGAGGGTTCGGAAACGAACAAGGCGCCGACGATCAAACAATCGGTGGAAGAGGTGCTGGAGCAGTTCCAGGCGCTGCTCGCCGGTGAGAAGGGTGCCCAGGGAATCTCCACCGGTTTCGAAGAACTGGACCGCAAGAGCAATGGCTTGAAACCCGGGGAAATGTTCGTCGTGGCCGCGCGTCCGTCGATGGGCAAGACCTCGTTCATGATGAACATCGTGGAGCATGTCTGCCTCGAACTCGGCAAGCCGAGCATGGTTTTCTCCTGCGAAATGAGCGCCTTCCAGCTCGTGCAGCGCCTCGTTTTCGCCCGCGCGAAGTTTGCGATGAGCCAGCTCTCGCGCGGTTACACGCCGAACAAGGGCGACCTCCAGCGCATCCAGCGCGCGGCGCTTGAGACCACCGCGTCCAAGCTCTTCATCGACGACACGCCGGGCATCTCGATCAACGAGCTGCGCGCCAAGGCCCGCCGCAAGAAGCGCGACGAGAACATCCAGTTCATCGCCATCGACTATTTGCAGTTGATGAAATCCCGCACCAAGCAGGCGGAGAACTCACGCGAGCGGGAAATCGCGGAAATTTCCGCAGGCATCAAGGGGCTGGCCAAGGAGCTGAGTCTGCCGATCCTGATTCTCGCCCAGCTCAACCGCGGACCTGAAGGGCGGACGGGAAAAAGTCTGGGCGTGCCCCGGATGTCGGACCTGCGGGAATCCGGTGCCATCGAGCAGGACGCGGACATGGTGGGCCTGCTCTACCGCAGCGCCTACTACGCCGAAAACGAGGAGGAGCGTGAGGCAGAGGCCGGCAAGGCGAACCTGGTGCTCGCAAAGAACCGGAACGGCGAAACGGGCGAAGTCCCGCTCACCTTCATTGCTGAACTGATGCGCTTCGAAAGCGGAGCGCCGGCGCGGGAAGCGGAATGATGCGGTGTGCTTGTTACCGCGAATCGACGCGAATGAACGCGAATGAAGAGGGTTGTCGAATGAAACTCCAGATTCTGAGAATCCAGTTCTGGAAATTCGCGTTCATTCGCGTCAATTCGCGGTTGAAAAATCCCTGGCTTGATTGCCCTGAGCGGATGCGAAAGCCGGAGTTGCGCGGCACGCCCGGATCGCATAGCCATATGGACACATCATGAAGACCCGCCATTTCCTCGGATTGTTGTTTCTCGTCGCAGTCTCGTTCCTGTTTCCCGCAGAGGCCCGCGCGGCCGATGAAAACACGCGGATCGAGAGCCTGATCAGCCATGTGGAGAATCTCAAGGACGCGAAGTTCGTCCGCAACGGAACCAGCTACGAAGCCAAGGACGCCGCCAAGTTCCTGCGCGGCAAGTGGCACTCGAAGGAAAAGGAAATCAAGACCGCGGAGGAGTTCATCGAAAAGGTGGCGACGATGTCATCGACTACTGGCAAACCCTATCTCATCAGGTTCAACGACGGTCATGAAGTGAAGTGCGGAGATTATCTCAAGGAGCAGTTGAAGAAGTGATTGGCTGGTGGCCGGGCGAACGATTTCTCCGTTAGATCCGATGAACCGCTCCGGAAAAATCCACGCGTTGTTGTCCACCGCCCGGGTGGCGAACATTCCGAGTGTGGTGAGCAATGTCTGGCTGGGAGTGGTGGTCGGGCTGATGTATCGGAAGCATCCGGGGCCGGTTCCATGGATGGAAACGGGCTGCTTGATGTTTGCGGGTGTATGCCTGTATGTCGCGGGGAATTTTTTCAACGACTGGATGGACGACGAGTGGGACAGGAAACACCGTCCCGAGCGTGCGCTTCCACAAGGTCTCTTCTCACGGGCCGCCTATCGAAACACCGCGCTGGTTTTGGTCGTTCTGGGAATCGCCGCCGCGACATGGGTCAGCCGTACTGCGGGTTTGATGGCAGCGGCCATCGCGGCCTGTGTCTTGATTTATACGATCTGGCACAAGCGGGCCGCATGGGCCGTCATTCCGATGGGGTTGTGCCGCGCGCTTTTGCCAGTGATGGGCGTTTCGGTGGTGGGCCTGGGCCTGAAAAGCGCAATTGTCCCGCTGGCACCGGCGGCAGCGTTGTTCTGTTACATCGTCGGCCTGTCCCTGAGCGCGCGCAACGAATCCCGTGGCGGCGAACAGACGATGCCGTTGATCTGGTTTCTGGTTCCGCCCGTTTCGCTGGGCTTGTTGTCATTCCTGTGGACGACGGCCCCGGTCATTTCGATCATCGGATGCCTGCCATACGGCTTGTGGCTGTGGCGGTGCCGGAAAGGATGTCTCAGGCCAGTTCCGCGTTATGTCTCGGCCTTGCTTGCAGGAATACCGCTGGTGGACTGGATCCTTTTGCTGCCCGTGTCCTTCATCGACGTTGTTCGTATTGATGCTTCCAGCGACGCGAACACCGCCTGTTTCGCGATCCCACCCGTTGCGTTTCTCCTCGCGTTGTGCCTGCAGCGCGTCGCTCCGGCGACTTGAGCCGCGTCCCGCTCGACTTCAGAATTTCGTGTAGGCGATGTATCTCCGGTCCGTGTCCTTGGAGCCCCAGTTGATTTCCGAAGGATAGACAAGAGCGACATGGCCGTCCACAAAGCCGACATTGATTTTCCCGCCGTGGCGGGGCATAACGCCTTGTCCGTCGACAAGGTGCCCACGGAAGAAGCACGAGCCGAAGCCGGGAACATCCGTCCGGGTGTTCCAGTCGCCGGTCACATCGCCACCGGCGTCGGCGAACCAGACGACGCGTCCCTGGTCCGGGACGGAGCTGAGGCGGACCCAGGTGTAAATCGGCGTCGGGCCGCTGGAAGTGTCGGTTTCGTTGGGGGCCATGTAAGGATAGTTGATACCGATTCCGAGCGGGATGCGGTTGCTTTTCCCGCCGCCGGGGCCTTGCGTCGCGTTCACCTTGAGCTTCGGGCAGGAGAACATGGATGCTCCTTCGGCGTAGGTGGTGAGGAGGTCCGGCCAGAAACATACGGCTTCGTTACTAAGGATGCTCTCCGTCACCGGCAGCGGGGTTTTTCCGGTTTCGTTCACCATACGGTTCCTGCCGACATGCAACCGGGGCAGCCGGCCGTTCTGCTCCGTGGAGAAACTCGTGGCCATGGCGATGCACTGACGCATGTTGGACGAGCAGGTGTTCGCGGTAGCTGCATCCCTCATCCGTGTGATGGTCGGCATCAGCAGGTATGCGAGCACGGCGATGATGGCGATGACAACGAGCAGCTCCGTGAGGGTGAAGCCTCGGATCCGGGCATGGGTTTTCGGGAGGGTTTTCATCCGTTACCTTCATTCCCTATGCCCATGTTCCCGCCGGGTCAAACCTGCGCGCGGGTTTGTTGGCCGTGGTAGGGAGAATGGGGCGGGCTGGGTTCCCGACCTTTACTGTGTCAACAGGCCAGCGACCCCGGGGAAAATCAAAACCGATAGGACGCACCGACAAAGGTCTGCAGATCGTCCGCGCCGTGGGTGACGCCGAAATTCACGCCCGTATCGAGTTGGAAGTTCTTGCCCAGCATCAGCAGCAGGCCCACATCCACGGTGCCTTCCCAGTTTCCGGCATCGGCGGTGGGCACCGCGCTGTAGAATTCCAGATAGCCCGAAAGCGGACCGACGATCGAGTGCGAGACGGAGACGGAGTTGACGATTTCCGCGCCGTAGTCGTCATCGTCATCGACGACGATGTTCACGCCGCTGTTGATTCCGAGGTCGAAATCCTGCGGCAGTTTCAATCCTAACAGGAAGAGCGCGCCTCCTTCGACCTTGCCGCTGCCGAGGTTGTGGCTGGCGGTCGGCGCGGTGACGAACAACTCCAAGCCGCCCGCGGTGTCACCGCTGTCGTTGCCCCAGAAGTTTGTCTTGAGGATGGCGGTTAGATCGCCGATGCCACTGTTCTGATCCACCTTGCCCGTCGGCAGGTCCTTGTCCGAGTTGGTCTGGAAGAACGGCATTTCCAGCTGCAGCTCGGTGGAGGATGTCAGGCCGGCGCGCAGCATGGTGTCCGCCCAGGTCCAGTTCTGGGTGCGGACACCGGAGTCCTTGTTGCGCGTGTAGCCGGTGATGCCGGCTTCGAGCTGGAAACGCCCGGCATCAAGCGTGTGCGGGCTGTTGGTCTTGTCCGGGCGGTCCGTATCGAAGTCGCGCAGCAGGCTGTCCGGTGTGGGATGAAAGAGGTTGTAGGCGGACTTGTCCGGCTCCGCGTCCGCAGTGGTGCCTGCGATGAGGCGGGCGGGGGAGAGCAACATCGGAATCAATACGAGAGGTTGGATTTTCATGATATCGGTTTATGTCAGTAGGTCTTTCTCAGGTGCGAGGGCAGGATGTTAAGTTGTTCGCGGTATTTGGCAATCGTGCGCCGCGCCACGGTGATCCCCTGTTTGGCCAGTGCGTTCATCAGCGACTCGTCCGACAAGGGTTTCGCCGGATTTTCCCCTGCCACCAGCTGCTGGATCGCCTCACGCACGCCAGCGTTGGAAACTTCCGCGCCGTCCTGGGTCTGATAGCCGGTGGCGAAGAACGCGCGCATTTCCATCAGGCCCTGCGGGGTGTGGATGTATTTTCCGGCGACGGCCCGGGAAACGGTGGTGGCATGCATGCCGAGTTCGTCCGCGATTTCATTCATGGTCAGCGGGCGCAGGTGGCGGGTGCCTTTCCTGAAGAAATCCGGCTGGTGTTCGATGAGCTTGTGGGCGATGGCGAGAATGGTCTCCTGGCGCAGCGAGATCGAACGGATCAGACTGCGGCCCTCGCGGATCTGGTCTCGCAGGAACTGCCTGGCCTTGGCGTCCACGCCGCTCTTGCCGATCATGTCCTTGTAGAAATCGTTGATCCGCAGATTGGGCAGGTGCTCGCCGGTGAGACGCGCTTCCAGAGAGCCCTCGTCGTTGCGCTCGATGATCACATCGGGCAGGATGTAGGGGTTTCCCGTGGGGTTGAAATCGCCGCCCGGATTTGGCGTCAGCCGGCCGATCCGTGATGCCGCCTCGCCGATGCGTTCAACGCTGGTGCCGAGCGCCTTTGCGATCTGCGGGTATCGCTTGCGGGCGAGGTCCTCGAGATGGTCCCGCACGATCTTGTATTCGATGGTGTCCTTGCCGCTCTGGCGCTCGAGTTGCAGCAGCAGTGATTCCGGGATGCCGGAGGCGCCGACGCCG
>CANBTO010000393.1 GCA_947372405.1 Verrucomicrobiaceae bacterium | reverse complement strand
TGGCCGTCTTCCGCCGGGTGCGCGATGAGATCGCAAAGGTTTTCAGAGCTTATGCGGCGGGACGAATGGATGGATTATCCACCGCTCCCAAACCCTGAAATGCAAAGCTCGCAGAATTTGGGTTCACACTTGGCAAGCTAAACCCTAACATAAAACCACCCTCACCGCGATGCAGCGAGGGTGGTTTAAAATTTTCGGGCTATTTGATTTCAGCAGGATCTCAGGGTGCTCCGAAGCCGGTGAGTTTGATATCAAACGCGTTCTGGCTTAAATCGGTGTTGCCGATGTGAATAGCCGCGTTGCTGGTGCGTAGGGACAGCGGCTTGAACATGATATCGAACGTTGTAGAAGCTCCCGGCGCAAGGGCGGTCGGAGTACTGGGCGCAGTCACGATGAAATTAGCCGCATTGGCACCATTCAAGAGGAAGCTCCGCAGCGATAGAGTCAGATTACCTTTGTTTGTGATGGTGTAGGTTTTGGTGACGGACGAGCCGATTGAGACGGTGCCAAAGCTGGTCTTGGATGTGTTATCCACCAAGCCGGTACCGACGGGTTGCTCCACGCCGATCACAGGGGCGGTCGCGATGAAGGAAATTCGCCCTAAGTTATCAACGGTGATGGTGCCTTCATAGGTGCCTTCGCGCGGGTTTCCAGTACCGGCGACTTGACCCGTGATGCCTTCCCGAGCGAGAACTCGATAGAGATCTAGGGCGAATTCAACATTTCCCGCAGTGCCGAATGAGCCGAACGAAGTTGCGGAACCCGCTTGTTGGATTCCGCCTTCGAGAGCGCTTTGCATCGCCGGACCTTGGATACCAGGAGACAAGAAGGGGTTTTGGTCATCAATCTGCGACGTGTCTGTTGGCGAAACTGCGACTGCGGTCGTGTATTGCGTTGCCAAGACGTTGTTCATCTGGAAAATACCGGAGGCGGCCGAAGTAATTGTGCCATTGCCTTGAATGGTAAGATCCCATGCGTTCGAATTTGCCGTACCAACGGTGCCGACAGAATTGCGGGCGCGAGTGATATAAATGGTTCTATTCGGATCTCCATCCTGTAAGGTATTGTTGAACGTGCTGTTGCTAGTCCCCCAAACCGCAGACGCGCCCACATAGATCGTTGGGTCGTTAGCCCAGTCAGGTCCGAAGGCGTTAACCAGTTCTGCGCCGATTGTCTGGAATCTGATACGGTTGATCGCATCTGGACCGGCAGCCGCGCCACGGAATTTTATGGCTGCGTTTCCGATCCTAGCATAGACCGTGTTAGAGCCGCCTTCCTTTTGGAAGCAAAGAACTAGGTCGCCCGGGGTAAACAGCGTGTTCTGAGCGATGGCCGAAGTAACGGCAAAGCCGACTGACACCGCGCACGCGATTGATAGAGTAGTTAAGATGCTTTTCATGCTGTATATTCGTTTGTAGTTGTCGATTAAGGAATCAGGGGGCTAGGCCCGAGAGTGAGATATCGAACGGATTCTCATTGGCGTCGTTGCTCTTGATGTGAATGGCGGCGTAGTGACTGCCGGAGGTGGTCGGTTTGAAAGTCACTTTGAAGGTGGTTTTACCTCCAGCCGCGAGCGAGGTTTTGGTCAGTGCGCTCACCGTGAATTGCGCCGATTGGGCACCGGTCTTGGTGATTGCGAGGCCAGTAAGCGCTGCGGTTCCCGTGTTTTTGATAGTGAAGGTTTTGGCAGCACTGGATTGACCGACGACCACCGTCCCGAAGCTCTTCTTGGACGTGCCATCGACCAATGAGCTGCCGAAAGGCTGCTGGACGTCGATTTCTGGCGCGGTTACCACCGCAGCCTTGGCGATGAAGGAAACTTGGCCGCTGCTGTTAATAGTAATTGTACCTTCATAAGAGCCGATGCGGAGATCGCCGGCGACCTGTCCCGGAGCGGTGGTAATAGCGAGAATCCGATAGAGATCTAGGGCGAATTCCACGTTACCCGCAGCACCGAAGCTGCCAAAGGAGGTGGCCGTCCCCACTTGCTGAATCCCGCCTTCGAGGCTGTTCTGCATCGCAGGACCTTGGATCCCGGGGGCGAGGAAAGGATTCTGGTTGTCGATCTGCGAGGTAGTCGTATTCGAAATCGCGACGGCGGTCGTGTACTGGGTTTCCAGCACTAAGTTCTGCTGGTAGATCCCGGAAGCAGCACTCGTTATGGCACCGTTGCCGGCCAACGTCAGGTCCCATTGGTTAGAATTCGGCGAGCCGACAGTTCCGACGGCAGTCCGCGCCCGCGTGATGTAAATGGTGCGGTTGGGATCACCATCCTGAAGCGATGTCGCATTTAGATTGCTGGTTCCCCAGACGCCAGCAGCTCCGGCATAGACCGTGGGGTCGCTGGCCCAACCGGCTCCAAAGGCACTCGTGAGAGTGGCACTGAGATTGAGGAAATTGATCCGGTTGGTCCCATCAGCCGCGCCTGCTGCGGCTCCACGGAAGGCCGTAGCGGCGTTACCGAGATCGGCATAAACGGTGTTAGCGCTATTTTCTTTTTGGAAGCAAAGCACCAGATCGCCCGGAGCGTAGAAGGTATTTTGTGCGCTTGCCGTAAACAGTGAGAGACAGAATGCGGCCGAACCCGCGCAAAGAATGTTGTTTAGAATAAGTTTCATGAGGTTGTGATGGGAATGAAGTGATGAAAAGTTGACTTTATAAAGCGATGGCCAGACGGAATATTCCGGTAATACATCATTGCCGGGCGACCATGCATAGCAAGTGCGGCATAGAATTCTCATATATCCGGGGCCGGGCAAAACTAACATTATGACAGAATTGTCACATGGATCAGCTTCCTCATTCCGGTGTGGCCGCCTAATTCCCCTAACAATCATCTTTTAGTCTCCGGCTGTCACATGGCAAGACTGCTACTCGGTGACGAAATGTTCACATGAGAATTATAGGCAGATCGTGACGCGTGGTCATCATCCCCTCGCTATCGGGAATCATTGTCTTGAGTCGTCCACACTCGGGATAAGGATAACCTATTGAGAATTCCAAAGACAACACACTCAGAAACACACCACAATACCATGAAACAATCTATCAAACGTAGCGCCCTCATCATGGCGTCAACGTCCCTACTGGCGGCGTTTTCGGCCATTGCGGCCAATTCGTTCTACGCACCGGGCGATCTGGTTCTGACCTTCCAACAAGAAGGCGGCACCAACACGGTTTATGCCAATCTCGGTAACGCCGCCACCTTTCGGGGTGCGGCTGCTGGTGCGGCGGGCGGAGTCAACCAAGTCAACTTCTTGGACCTGAGCAGCACGCTCTCCAGCGCCTTCGGTTCCGGTTGGGCCACGGACCCCAGTATTTACTCTGGATTAGCCGGTGTCTGGGGAACCAGTAACAGCAATTTAAACAACACCCTGCAAGACGGAGATCCGAACCGCACCTTGTATATCTCCAGCGCACGCACTGACGTCGGCGTTCTCGGCACGGCCAATTCCACCCTCTGGGACCTCACCATTCAAGGCAATGGTACCATGACCAGTGCTGCCGCTGGTATCACCCAGATGAACAATGTCTTGGCAACCGTTTACACGACCGGAGTTGCCATTTCGCCGACATCTACTTCGCAAATCGATGATATGAACCCCTTCTTGGCACCTGGCATTCAGGGCAACGCCATGCAAGGCGCCCTCCAAGGCGGCATCCAGCAGAGAGGAAGTGCTACCACTCTTGGCACTTACAACGGCGGCACGGTGGAATTCGCCCTTGACCTGAACCGCGTCCTCGCCCGTGAAGGCGTCGCCGGTCAAGTCGCCGGCACCGGCACCGCCCGCCAAGGTACCTTTGAAGGCACCGTGTTGGTCGGCACCAATGGCATGGTTTCCTTCGTCGCCGTGCCTGAGCCGTCCTCAGTCGCCCTGCTCGGTCTGGCTGCAGGTGGCCTCGTGCTGCGTCGCCGCCGTTCCGCCTGATCTCAAATCCTAACTGTATTCCAACTCCCAAATCACCAATTCTAGAATCAAAATTATGAAATCTACATCCTATCTCACAGCCCTCGCGCTGTTCGGTCTCGCTGCATCCGCTCAGGCGGATGTCACCGTGAACATCACCGGATCCACCGCCTTCCGTGCGGCGACTCTGCTCGCCATCAGGTCGCGCTTCCATGATTCCGGTGCCGCCTTCAAGTTCGCCCACGATCAAACCGCCGGCGGCACCAACTACACTGGAGCCACCCGTGCCATCTTTATCGGCACCTTCCCACGCGTCCCCGGCACTACCACCATCCGTTGCTGCTTCACCGGTTCAGTGGAAGGCATCCGCGCCTTGATCCCGACGGTTACCGACCCGCTACCTCCCACTTATTATCAAGCATCGCTGTTAGCTGGCACCACGGCCACCATCGACGCAGTCGGAGCCGAGCTGGGAGGCCAAGGCACCACAGGGGCCGCCCCCCTCGGTGGCATCTCCGACATCGCCTACTCTGACGTCAGCAAGGCCATCACACCCTACGCCTCCACCAGCCTCCAGCCCTCCAGCCCGCCAGCCGGCGTGATCGTGTTCACCATGGTCACCAACGAGGGATCCACGCTCACCAACGTCACCTCCCAGCAGTTCCGCGGCCTCATGAGCAACGGTTTCATGGTCAAGAGCGTGTTCACCGGTCTGCTAGCGGACAATGGCGACTACGTCTTCGCCACCGGTCGTAACGACGGTTCTGGAACCCGCTCCACCTACTTGGTGGAAACCGGCTACGGCGTTGCCAACACTGTCAAACAATACGTGGCCAACGTAGCCAGCGGCAATGTAATCTCCCAGATCCAACTCGTCCCCGCAGGCGGTCTCAACGTCCCGCCCCTCCCCGGCCAATCGGCCTCCAATGCCTCCACGGTGTGGGGTCAGGACATTGCCGGTAACGGCGGCTACAACAGCGGTTCTGCTCTCCGCACTGACATGGCTAGGACCACCGCTGCTGTCGAGGTGCTTGACGAAACCGGAGCCAACATTGCAGGCACCGCCGGAACGACCATTCCGCTCAGCCTTGTGACTTGGCTCTCGGTGAATGATGCCGCGACAGCCCGCGCCAACGGTGCCATCTTCTGCTCCTACAACGGGGTGAAGCTCGACGGCATCGCAGCCAGCGGCACTGACATGACCACTGCGGACCGCGCCAAAGTCCACGAAGGATCTTACACCGCATGGGGCTTTGAAAACATGTATCTCCGGAACGACGTCACCAGTGGTGACAAGCTAACGGTTTATAACGGTCTCAAAGCAGAAATCCCAACCAACCTCGGTGCAGCCGGCATCACACTCTCCACGATGCACGTCGGTCGTCCTGCCGACGGTGGCACGGTTGCCCCGTAATCTGGCCACGCCCGGACCGATGGGATTGGGGCTATCCTCGTCC
>CANBTO010000392.1 GCA_947372405.1 Verrucomicrobiaceae bacterium | reverse complement strand
ATAAAGGATGTTTCCCCGCAAAGCCGCGTAGATCTCCATGCCTGGATTGGAAAGCCGGTAACCCGGAAAATCCGCGGTTCCATCCATGACAAAGGGAACAGGGCTTGGCGTGACGACGACATCGGGAGGGGTGGTGGCCGTGACCGCACTGGTCGGCGCTGACGAACCGGCCGCGTTACCGGCTGATATGGTATAACTGTAGGTGGTGCCCGGAGCGCGGCCGGTGTCCATCCACGCGGTGTCCGTCGTGGTGGCGACTTCCACACCTCCACGACGGATGGTGTAGAACGTGGCCCCCGGCGTGGCGTCCCATGTCAACTTGATGACCGAGGCGCTCGTCACGGTCGCTGCCAGATTGGCAGGGGCATCCGGAGTCGTGACGACAAGGTTTCCATCGTCCTCAACGAACACGTGCTGGATGTCCGTCTTGCGGACGTTGTTGCGGTTGTCGGTGGCTTCGATGTAGTAATCGACGAGCTTGCCCCGGAGGTTCGGGAGGTTAGCGTTGGTGACCTTCGCGAAGTAATAATCCGCGAGTTCCGGCGGGGTGATGAAGTAGTTGATCTGCGTGTTGTTGGCGGCGGCGTTCAGCGCGGACTGCGTGTTCGGCAACGCTCGTTTGGTCATGGGGATGGTGATCCAAGAGCCGACTTCCGAACCACCGGCATAGGTTTCATTCTGGTTCGAGGAGAGCGAATTGACCCCATCGTTGTCGAGACGGACCTTGAGCTGCACACTGGCGATGCCCGAGATGTCGTAGGCGTGGGTCCAGACATAAAAATCGGAGGGCATGAGTTTCTGATAGGTATTGTCCACCGGCGGATTGCGGTTGAACCATCCGAAGTTCCAGGTTCCCGGGTTGTAGGGGTACCGCTGGGGTTTCAGCACGGTGGGTGGCGTACGGTCGTTATTACGGCGCGTGGTGGTCATCCACGGCTGGAGTTTCTGGATGGCGCGGGTGGTGGCGAGCGAAGCCTTCACCTCGTCGTCGTTGCCGAGACCGCCATAGTAGTTGAATCCCGAGTCGAGGCCGTGCAGGTAGATATGCCATGCGAGCTCGACATCGTTCGGCGCGCTCCACGATCCGTTCCAGTCATAGGGCGCCTGGATTTTCCACGGTTCCACCGTGTTGCCCGGGGCTTCGTCGCGCCAGATCTGCTCGGCGGTCTCGCACCAGTTCGCGCCGGTGATGACGGGTGCCCATGACCAGAACTTGAGCGCGAATCCCGGAGTCTCCAGATCCGCCATCGTGTTCGCGTAACGGGAGGCGGCGGTCGCAGCCAAGGGCGGCTCGATCCATTTCAGGAAATTCGCCGAGCCATAACATGACTCCGGGAAAATCCACGCACCGTCCTCGACGTGCACCGTGTCCGCCGCGGGAGCGGCGCGATTGACGAAGTCCTGCACCGCGCTCTGGCCGTAGCCAGCACTGCCAGCCGCATTGAAGAACGCAGGCGTCGCCTCGAACCATGAAGAAGATCCCCCGCCCCACGCGTTGTCTCCATCGGAACTCGGCATCACCATCACCGGGCGGTTCGGATCCGTCGCGAATGGCGCAATGCTCGCCTGGATCTGGCCGATGCCTTCCTGCGCATAACCGAAACGGTAGGAAAGCACATCGTCCGACGGCACGAGCAGGATTGACGACTCCTGCCCGTTTTCCGGATTCACATATTTCGCACGGTGGAGCTGATAGGCGAAGGGTGAGACATTCCATGCGGCGTTTCCCGGATTCGGCTGGGCATACCACCAGCCGGACGAGGGCGAAGGCCCTAACAGATCAGCCTTGTTCGGCAGGCTGGAGAAGATCCCCCGGTTGTTCGAAATGCTGCCCTGGTTCATATAACTCGGGCAAGTGCGGCTCAGGTGGTGGCTGGCCACGATAGACCATTGATAGCCCTCCTCGGCAAGCACGTCGATCATCGAGCTGGAGAACGCCATTTCCGTGGGGAAATAGCCCTTCGAGTGATCTGATAGATCGGAGTTCCCGCCCCATGCCTTCCAGTAGGCTTGTTTGAAGATCTGCAGTTCCTTGTGGAAGACGCTCTTCGGCAGCAGCGGTGCGAGCGAGTGGTGGTAGTTGAAACCGACGAGTTCCAGCCTGCGGCTGCCGCCCGGAGTGAGCCAGTTACGCGCCTCCCTGTTGCCACTGTTCCAGCCGGATCCGTAGCCGAGTTGGTTCGCACCGCCGAGCGAGCGCACACCATCGATCAGCGAGCCCGAGTAGCTGAGGCAGAAACCCGCGGACTGGTTGAGGTTCGCAAGCGCGTTGCGCGGCCCGCTCTGATAGGAATTCTGGCGGTCCGCCACGCTGAAGATATCGGACAGGTTGTTCTCCGGATGCTGTGCGGTGCTGCCCGGATACGACCTGCCGCTTTTCAGGACAATCGAATCCCAGGCGTATTCGGCGCGGCTGGTCTGCGCGCCGTTGGTGTTCCAATCCGGCCAATAGGTCGGCTGGTGGTCATGCCACATACGGGACACATAAACCGTCGGATCCGCCTGGACCGAAGTCATGGCGATCGTCATGCCGATCAGACACGACGCCACAAGGTGGACCTGGGAAAAACGAATCATGCAAACGGGTTTCTACCCACACCATATGTCGCTCGAGCCGCGCCCGTTTAGGAAACCGCGCTTAGCCGCATCAAGATCCTACGCGGATGACGAGGGAGTTCACCGCTATCGCCGCGCCTGCTGACGCGCCGATCCGGATCTCGTCAAACTTTGTGCCGACCGGAAGTTTGCCCCTGCAGAACGCGGACTTCAACGGCAGGCCGCCCTCATGCAGGCTGACATCGCCGGTGCGCGCTTCGTAGCGGAAAGTCACCTTGCGCGGCCCCGTGACCGGATGTTCCGGCAGGATCACCGGGCTCCGTTGTTTCACGTCCAGCGACCAAGTGGGCTTGGGCCCGAACGAGTCACCAAAAAAAACGATCTCCTTGCTGCCGCTGAAGAAACTCATGCCCGCCCAACCGTCGGTGTGGAAATCACCACCAGGGGCCTTACCCACGTCCACAGTGGCGAGAAGCACCGAGCCCTCACCCGCCGGTTCCGGCTGCGGCAGTTTGAGGTAGGCCGCGAAATTCGCCCCTTCGATGCGTGTTCCGGTGACGGATGGATTGCCGAAAGCCACACGCCACTGCTCCCTCACGAAAGGCCCGGAGACCACGGTGAGGAACCGGCCAAGACTCCTGGCAAAGGATTTCCCATCCGCGGCAAATCTAACCGCCGACCCGACGGACGGCACGCGCGCGGCCTCCCCGGCTGATAGATCGAAGCTTTCCTTCCCTCCCGTGGAAACGAGGTGCACCTTGCCCTGGATCACCTGCAGTTCGTCCGGCATCTCGGAGTTCACCTGGATGCCGAACTCCGTGCCGGAATCCACGGCTGTCAGTTTGGGCGTCTCCACCGTGAGACCGCCGCCCGTGCCGCCGCGATGGAAAAATCCCCTGCCCTTCGACAGTTTGACGGAAAACTCCGATAGAAACTCCAGTTCAGCCGGCCCCTCGATCACCGCGGTCACCGATGGCTCAAGCGAGATGGCCGCCCTTCCCTGTTCAAGGTTCAACACGCCGCCGCGCGACACGGCTGTCGCGCCGCCGAGATTGCGCGTGGAGCCGTCGATACGCCAAACCGCATCCACCGAGAAGGTGGCCACCGCCACATCCTCCGTGGTTTCCAGGGCGGCCCACGGCTTCAGCCAGATTGCCAAGCCAAACAATGCAGCGACTGCCGGCAGCACGATCCACGGTGAGATCCCGAAAAACCTCGAGCGCGAATGCTCCATGGCAACGCCCGGGTTCTCTCCTCCTTCGAACTCCTCGCTGAGCGAGTGGTAAAGCATCGCATACTGGCCGTACAGCTCCA
The DNA here is from genome assembly GCA_947372405.1 of Verrucomicrobiaceae bacterium. Next base: position 1,504 of record CANBTO010000392.1, on the reverse strand, counting down.
TGAGTTCCGGCTCGGCGCGAAGCCGCTGCTGGAAACCTTCGAACATGTCCGGCGTGGCATCCCCGTCCAAGACCTGCTGGATCAACTGATGGTCGTCCCGTTTCATCCCGAGTGGTTCGCAGCGGTTTGGAGTTCACGTTCGATGCAGCGTTTCAACGCCGCACGGAGATTGAAAAGCACTGCCTTGAGCGTACCTGCGCTGCGCTTGGTCTGGGTGGCGTATTCCTGGAGCGAGGAGGACGTGGCGTAGCGGTGATGCAGCAGCTCGCGGTCCTGCGGGCGCAGGCGCTGCAGGCATTTGCGCAGCGCCAGATGCCGCTCCTCCAGCTCGTCGGGCTCCACCTCGAATCCGGGCGCCATCCGCTGGATCAGATCGTCATCAAAAATCAGCCAACCCTGTGAAACCAGACGCCGCCGGTGGTTGAGCATGTGGTAGCGGATCGTCTGGAACGCCCAAGCCTTGAAATTCGTCCCGAGCTCGAACGACTCGCGCTTCTGCCACAGCGTGATGTTCACCTCCTGCAACAGGTCGCGCGCCCCGGAGTTTCCCGGCGCGAGCGAGCGGACGTAGGCAAGCATCGAGGTCTGGTGATTGGTCAACTCCTTCACGAACTCCTCGGAACCGGCATCGCTTTTTGGGTTTTCGCTCATGCTTTCCAAGCATCATGAAATGTCGTGAGCACCGCAAGCGGTTTAAACGGATGCAGAAAAACACGCCCGTCGCGCGAGTCGGCATGTTGAAAACCCGACACCGACCCACAGGACGGCACTGATAGACAGGATGCCCCGGTTCATGCCGCTACCGCCAATCCTCCGATCTCAAGCAATGCTGTTTCCGACAGGCATTAATGTTTCCCAAAACCCTCCGCATCTGCCAATCCCATCTTCATGCACCGCCCGTTCCTCACCTGTCTCATCGCCGCCGCCATCGCGCTCCCGCCCGGCATTGCGAAGGAATCCGTGAAAGTCTTCGTGCTCGCCGGCGATGAGGACATGCTCCGCACCGGCAGCATCGACGGCATGCAGACCGGGCCCGGCGCCAAAAAGGAGGACCCCGCCAAAGCCGCCGACAAACCCGGCAACTTGCTCAAGGTCCTCGCGGAAAACCCGCGCTTCGCCTTCCTCCGTGATGCCTCGGGAAAATGGACGGCCCGCAACGACGTCGCGCTCTACGACGCCCACCCACTCTCTAACAACACCCGCGATCCCGCACGCCTCTTGCAGGTGCCGGCCGATCCAGATGATCCCCGCGGCTTCGGTGTGGGCGTGGAACGCATGTTCGGCCACGTCATCGGCGAGAAGCTCGAAGATCCCGTGCTGTTGATCCGCTTCGCCACCAGACACCCCATCTGGTTTCGCCGCGGCTCGCGCTCGCTTGGCTACGATTTCCTCTCACCGTCCGGCGGCGGCGGGCTCGATCTCGACGGCGGCTGGGATGTGATCCATTTCAACCACGGCGTCTGGGACCAGCAATACCTCGTGCCCGGGACCGACAAACGAGCCG
>CANBTO010000391.1 GCA_947372405.1 Verrucomicrobiaceae bacterium | reverse complement strand
ATGCCGCACATTTGTGCCGCAACTACTAAGTCACAAGACGTGAGAGGCAATCGGTATTTCAATTTATTCCTAGGTCGCGAACTTCGGAAATCATGGGAATTCGCCACCGGAGCAAGTTCCTGTAGCTCACTCCAACCGCTGGAAGCGTGGCTGGTATCGAGCTGAAATGCCTTGCGCGGTTCCGAGAAAGTTTTTGACTTCACCAGATTCCCCACCGAAAACGTCGCAGACAGTGAGACGCGGTCAATAATCCCACCCAAAAAGGTGCCTGACGAAGCAAACCCGGTTCAACTGGCCCAACCTAGCCGCGTACGCCATCCAACTGAATCTGACTCATGTCCCGTCTCCAGCCTCCGACTCCTTCACCCTCAGTGCATTTAAATATAGCCCAGAGAGAAATCGGCAAGGAGGACATCGCCATTATCGGGATCGGCTGTCGCTTTCCAAGCGGGGTGAATGATGCCGAATCTTTCTGGAAACTGCTGGCCGAGGGACGCGATGCCGTGTCTGAAGTGCCTACCGACCGCTGGAACGTAGAACGCTACTACGACGCCGAACCCGGATTGGCAGGCAAGTCGATCGCCAAGCGCGGTGGTTTCCTCGATCAGATCGACCAATTCGACCCGCAGTTTTTCGGGATTTCCCCACGCGAAGCTCCTTACATCGACCCGCAGCAACGACTACTGCTAGAGACCGCGTGGGAAGCGATCGAAGACGCGGGGCAGGTGCTGGACTTTGAAAAGGGCACCGACATCGGCGTCTTCATGGGAGTTTCCCACAACGACTATCAGAATATCCAAGGCGGCGGCACGGATCGCAAGGGCATCAGCGCGCACTCGCCGACCGGCAGCGCGCACAGCATCGCGGCCAACCGGATTTCCTACTGCTTTAATCTATCAGGCCCGAGTCTGTCGATGGACACCGCCTGTTCGTCCGCGCTGACCGCCGTTCATCTGGCGTGCGAATCGCTGCGGGCCGGTCGTTGCAAAATGGCGATGGCGGGCGGGGTGACGGTGATCATCACGCCGGACGGCTTCATCGGCTTTTCCCAAGCGGGAATGCTCTCGCCGGACGGCAAGTGTAAGGCATTCGCGGCCGAGGCCAACGGCTTTGTCCGCGGCGAAGGTGCGGGCATCGTCTTGCTGAAACCGCTTTCCCAAGCCATTGCGGATGGCGATCCGATTCAAGGGGTGATCCTCGGTTCCGCGCTGAACCAGGACGGTCATACGAACGGAATTTCCCTACCTAGCACCGAGGCGCAGACGCAACTTGTGCGTGATGCCTGCGCTGATGCGGGGATCGCACCGGCGGATGTGGACTTCGTGGAAGCGCACGGCACCGGCACTGCGGTTGGCGATCCCATTGAGGCCATCGCGCTCGCGAACGCCCTTTGCGGAGAGCGCGAAACGGCGCTGCCAATCGGCTCGGTGAAAACCAACCTCGGCCACTTGGAAACCGCAGCCGGCGTCGTCGGTCTGATCAAGGGGATGCTGGTCCTCAAACATGGCGAGATTCCGCCGAGTTTGCATTTTGAAAACCCAAGCCCGCACATCGACATGCCGGGATTGAAACTGCGCGTGCCCACGAAGCTGGAGAAATTTTCTGGCTCGACCGGTCGCCGCATCGTCGGGGTGAACTCGTTCGGCTTCGGCGGTGCGAACGCGCACGTTATTCTAGCAGAGCCGCCTGTTAGCACGCTCAAGACAGAGGAAAATTTCCTGCTGGACCGCTCGTGGCCGCTGGTGATTTCCGCGCGTTCCGAGGAGGCGCTTAAAGCCACCGCCGGGCGCTTGGGTGATTGGATCGAGTCGCACGAGTTGGGTAATGGAACCTCTCCGGTTCTGCCGAAATTGACTTACACACTTGGTGCCCGCCGGAACCACCACGCGCATCGGTTGACGGTCGTCGCGAGTTCGTCCACCGAACTCACTGAAGAGCTGCGCGAGTTTGCCGCCGGATCGACGGTGGGCAAGGGCCGCGCGTCGTTCACGCCGCGGCCGGAATTTGCACCGCGCATCGGTTTCGTCATGAGCGGCCAGGGTCCGCAGTGGTGGGGCATGGGCCGCGAGCTGATGGCCAACGAGCCAGTGTTCCGCGAGGTGATGGAAGCCTGTGAAGCGGCGATGCGTCCGTATGCGAGTTTCTCGCTGCTGAAGGAACTTAGTCGCGATGAGGCGGATTCGAGAATTCAACTAACTGAAATTGCCCAACCAGCGATTTTCGCGATGCAGCTCGCGTTAGTGGCGCTGTGGAAATCGCTCGGCGTGGAGCCGGCCGCCGTCGTGGGCCACAGCGTCGGCGAGGTCGCGGCAGCGTGCGTCGCCGGGATTCTAACATTGGAAGAAGCCGCGCGCGTGATCGTGCTGCGCGCCCGGTTCATGCATGAATGCGCCCGTGGCGAGGGGACCATGCTGGCCGTTAGTCTATCCGAAGATGAGGCGTTGGCATTGATCGCCCGCCACGACCCGACGGTGAGCATCGCAGCGTTCAACGGCCCGCGCTCGCTGACTCTGGCCGGGGTAAAATCCTCGCTCGAAGCGATCCGCGCCGAGCTGGAGCCGCAGAATGTTTTCGCCCGCTTCGTGCGCGTGGATCATCCGTATCATCACGCGATGATGCAGCCCGCTGCGGATCGCCTGAACAAGGATCTATCCGATATTTCGCCGAACGAGGAGGCGTTGCCGTTTTTCAGCACTGTCACCGGTGAGCGTTGCGCGGGCAAAGACTGTGTCGCCGCGCATTGGGGCCGGGGCATCCGCCAGTCGGTCCAGTTCGTGAAGGCCGTCGATGCGGTTGCGGATTTCGGAGTCGATGTCTGGTTGGAAATCAGCTCGCACCCGGCGCTATCGATGTCGATCACGGAATGTCTAACTGCCCGTGGTCTCAAAGGCCAGGTGACCGCATCCACCCGCCGCGACAGAGAACACGAATCCTATCTGGAAGCCGCTCTGGAACTGCATCGGGGTGGTGTGGTTCTTGATTTTTCCGCGATGACTCCGTCGCGAGAAGTCCTTTCGCTGCCCGCATATCCATTTGATCGGGCCCGCTGGTGGCACGAGTGCAGTGAACTGCGCGATGCCCGTCTCGCACCGGGTGGAAAAGGCCTGCTAGACTCCCGCCAACCGCGTGCCACGCCTACATGGACGACCCGTCTCGACGGTCGTCACATGGCTTTCCTCAAGGATCACAAGGTAGATAGCCACATCATTTTCCCGGCCGCCGGCTTTGTGGAAATGGCGTTGGAAGCCGGATTGCAATTGTTTGAAGGACGACCGTTCGCGATCGAGGATTTTGAAATCCGCCGTCCGCTGATTCTGCCAGATCCCGCGTCGGCGCTGATGATGGAACTCACCTACGAACCTGCCGAGCGCACGTTCACGATTCAGAGCAAGTTCGATCAAGCCGCTTCATGGTCGGTGCATGTCATCGGCTCGATGCGCAGCGAGCGGACGGAATCCACGTTCGGAAATTCGTTGTTAGAAGCCCCTGATGCCGATCTGGAATCGGAAGGCGTCGGCGCGTTTTATGGTCACATGAGCGACCTCGGTCTCCGCTACGGCGACGAGTTCAAGCCGATCCGTGAACTGGCCGCTGGAGGCGGGAAATCGGCGGGTCGCGTTTCACTATCAGAAGCGATTGCATCCCGCGCGTCGGAATACGCACTTCATCCAGTGCTACTAGACGGTGCGCTACAGGTGTTTTCCGCCGGAGCCAAGACGGTCGAGGATCGCAAGGCAAAGATGAAACTGCCTGTGCGTTTTGCGAGAATCTTGTTCCTGCGCACTCCGGGTGCCTCCACCCAAGTCCGTGCGAAGGTTCTGCATTTTAACGAAGAATTGATCGAAGGCCGCATCGGTCTCTACGACGAATCCGGCCGCCCGTGCGTGCTAGTGGATGGTTTCCGCGCCGTCAGCATGTCGGCCGTTCGCCGCGCCGGTGCTTCCGGTGGCAGCCGTGATTTGGTTTACCATGTCGATTGGGAACGCACCGCGCCGACCATCGCGCCATCCGCACAAGCGCCGATTCCGCTGGCTCAACTTCGGGACGTCGCCAGCAAGGCGCTGGAAGAAGTCATCGACCTGCGCGGTCGCTCCGAACTCGAATCGATGATGGCTTCCGAAGATGATTTGGCCGCCGCGCTCATCGCCAGTGGACTTCGCGAAATGGGCGTGAGTGGCGAGTTTTCCGCAAGCTCCCTGGGCGTTGCGGCGCCCATGCTAACGGTTTTCGGTCGCTTGATGGACAAGCTCACCGAGCGTGGATTGCTCACGGTGAGAGGCGACAAATACGCTCCGACGGCAGCCCTCAAGACAGCGGCGGATGCAAGCCAGGAGGCACTGCGTGATTTCCTAACCGAGCATCCCGGACATTTACCGGAAGCACTGCTGTGTGCTTCCAGTTGCGGGGAATTCGGTGCGATTATCCGTGGCGAAAAAGACGCCGTCCAAGTCCTCTTCGGCGGGGCCAACGCGGATCTGCTAGATCATTTCTACGGCGACGGACTTGTTTCCAGCCACTGGATGGCCAGCATCGGCTGCGCGGTGCAGGAAGCGGCGCGCATCCTGCCCGAGGGCCGTGGATTACGGATTCTCGAAGTGGGTGCAGGCACCGCTGGCCTAGCCGCACAAGTCCTGCCCCTGCTGGATCGCGGAATCCACAACTATACCTTCACCGACGTTTCCGCCGGATTTTTCTCCGCTGCTAACCAAAAACTCGCGGCTTTCCCCGAGGTGGAATACAAAGTCCTCGACCTCGAAAAGCCTGCGGCCGATCAGGACTTCGAGCCCGGCAGTTATGATTTCATCGTCGGCACCAACGTCATTCACGCCGTCGCTGATGTCCGTGTGACCTTGAAAATGCTGCACGAACTACTCGTCCCTGGTGGTACGTTGATGTTCATGGACGTTGCGACTCCGCAACTTTGGACCGAGTCAGTATTTGGCCTAACACAAGGTTGGTGGCATCTAACCGACCGCGATCTGCGGCCGGATCAACCGCTGATGCAGCGGGACCAATGGGAATCTGCGATGAAGCAAGCCGGCTTCACCGAAACCATTTCGATGGCGGGTCTCCGAGGGCCGGAAGGCGAGGGGCAAGTCGCCCTTCTGGGACGGAAAGCTAGCCAAGTTGTTGCGGAGGTCTCCGCATTGGAAGTGCCGGTCGAAGCCTCATGGGTCATCTTCGCCGACGAATCCGGGCTCGGAAATGAAATCGCCGCGCAAGTCACCGCAGCCGGTTCGCGCTGCCGCATCGTACGCCGGGGAGACAAATTCTCAGACACGAGTGCTGACCATTTCACGGTCCGCGATCAAGAGCCTGAAGATTGGAAACAACTTTTCGCCGCGCTCTTGAAGGACACTCCGCCGGAACGTTTTGTCTGGC
>CANBTO010000390.1 GCA_947372405.1 Verrucomicrobiaceae bacterium | reverse complement strand
ATTTCCATGCTGAGCTCGGGGGTGAGCAGCATTTTCGAGCCGTCGAGGTGGTTTTGGAAACGCACACCCTCTTCGGTGATCTTGCGGATCTTGGCCAGCGACCAGACCTGGAAGCCGCCGGAGTCGGTGAGGAAGGGTTTCTGCCAGGTGGTGAATCCATGGAGGCCGCCCAAATTGCGGATCAACTCGTGGCCCGGCCGCAGCCAGAGGTGATAGGTGTTGCCGAGAATGATCTGGGCGCCGAGTTGATCGAGTTCGGCCGGGTGCAGGGTCTTCACCGAGGCCTGTGTGCCCACCGGCATGAAGATCGGCGTCTCCACCGTGCCGTGCGGCAGGACCAGGCGGCCGAGACGGGCGGAACTCGATGGATCGGTAGTTAGAACGGAAAAGGACACGGCGTGACGCGCGGCATAGGCCGGAAACGCCCCGCGGCCAAGCTCAAATGGAGCGGTTTCATTTGCGCGGGATTTTCCCGTTAGATTCGGAACGTATCCTCCGCCGGAGTCATTCCGATGGTGGTCTGCGCCCCGCCGTTGGCGGCGATGTGGGTGAGGCAGTGATAGACGTCCTCGGGATCGGCACCGGTTTCCTCGGCGATTTGACCCGCAGTTCTGGCCTCGGCGGTGAGGTGGAAGCGCACGTTGTTAAGAGTCTCCAGGAAAACCCCGGCGGCTTTTTTCCCGGCTTCCACGCCCGGTTGGTGATAGGCGTTGATGTTGACCAACGAGGCGTAGAACGAAACGGTGCGCTCGAACAAGGCGATCAGCAGGCCGAGTTGGAAGGCGCTCACTTCCGGAATGGAAATCGTCAGCGACTTGCGGCCAGCAGCGTGCAGCGCCTTGCGGGTGCCGCGGAAGAAGCCCTGTAGGTAGTCCGCGCTGGTGGTGCCCGGATCGACCTCGATGCTCGCGCCATCGCGGCCTTTGCGCACCTCGATGAAGCAGGCGAAGAAGTTGTTCACCCCGTCGCGGAGTTGTTGGATGTAGGCGTGCTGGTCGGTGGAGCCTTTGTTGCCGTAAACGGCGAGGCCCTGGTTCACCACCTTGCCGTCGAGGTCGAGGTGTTTGCCGAGCGACTCCATCACGAGCTGCTGGAGGTATTTGGAAAACAACACGAGCGAGTCCTTGTAGGGCAGGACGACCATGTCTTTCTCCCCTTTTCCGTTAGACGCATGGTGCCAGGCCAGCGCGAGCCGCATGGCGGCGTTGGCTTTCAGATCGGTTCTGCGGGTTTCCACGTCCATCGCCGCCGCGCCGGCCAACAACTGGTCGATGTCGATTCCCTGCAGCGCCGCCGGCACGAGGCCGACGGTGGAAAGCACGGAGGTGCGGCCACCGACCCAGTCCTCCATCGGGAAGCGTGCGATGAATCCGTGCTGCGTCGCGAACTGGTCGAGCTTCGATCCGGTGCCGGTGACGGCGACGGTGTGTTTGCCGAAATCGAGGCCCGCCTTTTCCCATGCGGCCATGGCTTCGAGCATGCCGTTGCGGGTTTCCGGAGTGCCGCCGGATTTGGAAATGACGAGCACCAGCGTCGTGTCGAGGCCCCTGGCGGAAACCTTGGCGATCACCGCGTCCATGCCTGCGGGATCCGTGTTGTCAAAGAAGAAGATCGGCAGGCGAGCGTCGCCGCCGATGGCTTCCGCGACGAGTTGCGGGCCGAGCGCTGAGCCGCCGATGCCGATGAGCAGGATCTGTTGGAAAAATCCGCCGCCGGGCGGGATCACCACGCCGGTATGAACTTTGACGGCGAAGTCCTTAAGGTCCGCAAGCGGGCCGGTGATGGCTTGTTTCAACTCCTCGGTGGGTGCGAGGTCGGCATTGCGCAGCCAGTAGTGGCCGACCATCCGGCCTTCATCCGGATTGGCGATGGCCCCGCCTTCAAGCGCCTTCATGTCGGCGAAGGCTTTCTGGATCTTCGGCTCCATCTTTGCATGGAAGTCCTCCTCGATGTCCATCAGGGAGAGATCAAGGGAGAAGCCGAGCTGCGGGTAACGGAGAAGCGATTGGTTGTAGGATTGCCAGGACATGGTTGTTAGTGAATGAGGTGAATGTAGCGGCGCTCTGTGAGCGTCGAGGCGGATGGGATGAATCAGTAGGTGAGAATCGAGTGAACTGGATGGGGGATGAGCTTGGAGCGGCCCTTGAGGAAGGCCAGCTCGATGAGCACCGAAATACCGACGATGTTCGCGCCAAGTTCGTCGAGAAGTTTCACCGCGGCGGCGGCGGTGCCACCCGTGGCGAGCAGGTCGTCCACCAGCAGGACCGATTCGCCGGGTTTCACCGCGTCCTCGTGGAGCTCGACGATGGCCTCGCCGTATTCGAGCGCATAGGCCGTCTGCCGCGTCTTCCACGGCAACTTGCCCTTCTTTCTAACAGGAACAAAACCCGCGCCGATGCGGTCCGCCACCGCGGCGGCGAAGATGAATCCGCGCGCGTCGATACCGACGACCTTGTCGATTTTCGCGCCTCCCGCCGTTTCGCACAGCAGGGAGATGGACTTGCGGAAGAGCGTGCCGTCGGCAAGGATCGGCGTGATGTCCTTGAAGATGATTCCGGCTTTAGGGAAATCCACCACATCACGGACGGCGGCGCGGAGTTGTTCTGCGGCTGGCATTGCGCGGGCAGCCTAGACGCCCGTGCCCGGGATTGGAAACGCGAATTTGGCTCTCAGCGTGAAACCTGCGAGTGGGCAACGCCCTGGTTCACTCGCTGCATTTCGGGAATTGCGGACCGGCCGCCGATCCGATAGTTCACGAACACGGGGGTAGCACATCCGCACATGATCACCATCAATCCGAAATTCGTTCTGAACTTCTGCTGTGCGTTGTGGCTCGTGGCGGGTGTGACGACAGCCGCAGACGCGGATCCGTTTGCTGGTCCGGACGCTGACGAGAAACCCAAACCTGCCAGTCCCGAGGAGGTCGAGCTTCGGGCTGTTCTTGAAAAACTGGGGCCGCGCGCCAAAGGCATCGACGTGGGAGTGAATGACGACGGAAAGCCTGAGCTTGGTGTGGACATGGATGAAAAGCCCGATTTGTCGGTGCTCCGAGGGCTGCCTGTGCGGAACATGCGGATCTGTGGTTCGATGCCCCTGCTCGCTTCCGGAGAAGTCTTTGATCTGTCCCCTTTGGCCGGGATGCCACTCGAGTCGCTTTGGATCTGGAAGGTGCCACTGAAGGATATTGCTCCTCTCAAGACCACCCGTTTGAACAAGCTGCTGATCATGGGAGCCGCGATCACCGACATCTCTCCGTTGAAGGGCCTGCCACTGACCGATCTGAACCTCTGGAGCACCGACGTATCTAACATTTATCCGCTGAAAGGGATGCGCCTCAAACATCTGAACATCGACAGCAGCGAAAGCGCGCGTGTCGAGGATCTAACCCCCCTGAGGGGCATGTTGTTGGAGTCTCTTCAGTTCCACGCGAATGGCGTGACCAAGGGAATCGAGGTGGTGCGTGGCATGAAGTCACTCAAGGAAATCAACGAGACAAAACCCGAGCAATTCTGGAAGGAATATGATGCAGCGGCTTCTACCAGGGAGAGAATCGCCAAGGCGGGTCTGAAGTTCACTAAGCTGGGTGGCAGTGCCGACGGGACCATCAGTCTATGGTTTCATGGAGACGACATTGTTGACCTGGCTCCGCTGAAAGGACTGCCGGTGATGTTTCTTGGATTCCGTGATTCCAAGGTATCCGATCTTCGTCCGTTGGCAGGCCTGCCGTTGCTTGGTCTCTGCATCAAGAGTAATGCTTTAACCGACCTGTCACCGCTGCGCGAAACTCCGATCAAGGAGCTCTATCTTGACTCTGAAAATCTTACCGACTTGTCACCGTTGAAGGGAACGAAAGTGGAAACGCTTTCACTCGGTTGTCAGAAGCTCACCGAGCTATCAGCGATTCGGAAGCTTCCGCTGAAAAATCTGTATATCAAGCCTTGCGGCGTGACGGATCTGAGCCCACTCGAAGGCATGTCGCTTGAATCCATCGAGTTTGATCCAGAGCGAATCACCAAGGGGCTGGAGGCGCTTCGCGATATGAAATCCTTGAAGCGGATCAACCGCAACGACGCGAAATACTTCTTGGAAGAACACGATGGCAGGAAACCGGATGGTGATGACACGAATTCCAAGGATCCTTTTGCAAAGTAGTCATCCAACAAGGCTGGAAGCATTGTTCATTCCTGCCTGTCCAGCGACTTCAAGCTTCATCGATGGCTCATTTCAGTTTGCGGCGCGGCGCCCGCTGGCGATCGGCGCGTTTCACCTCGACTGCTCAAGCATCCGCAGCAGCGGGGCTTCGGCGCGTTGGCGCAGGGATTCCTCCATCTCGACGCGGGGCGCGAGGTTGGCGAGGCAGTCCCGGAGTTTCTGCAGGGTGTTCATCTTCATGTAGCGGCAGTCCGCGCAGGCGCAGCGGTCGGTGGGGCCGGCGATGAGGTTTTTGTCCGGGCACTCCTTGCGCAAGCGGTGGAGCATGCCGCTCTCGGTAACGACGATGATGCTCCTCACCGGCGCGGCCTTGCAGTATGATATCATCTTCTCCGTCGAGCAGACCTCGTCGGCCAGCAGTCGAACTGCCTGTGTGCATTCCGGGTGCGCGACCACCAGTGCGTCCGGATATTCGGCTTTGATCTTGTTGATGGAGTCCCTGGTGAACTCGACGTGCACATAGCAGTTGCCCTTCCACAAGTCCATCTTGCGGCCGGTCTGTTCCATCACCCATGCGCCGAGGTTCTCGTCGGGCACGAACAGGATTGGCCGATCGGCAGGGGCCTGGTTGACGATTTTCACCGCGTTGCCCGAGGTGCAGATGACGTCGCAGAGCGCCTTCACCCCGCCGGAGCAGTTGATATAGGCGATGACATAATAGTTCTTGTCCGTGTTCTGTTGGAGAAACGCCTCGAGTTGGTCAGCCGGGCAGGATTGTTCCAGCGAGCAGCCGGCATCCGCGTCCGGCAGGACGACGATCTTGCCCGGGTTGACGATTTTGGCGGTTTCCGCCATGAAATGGACGCCGCAGAAGGCGATTACATCGGCGGCGGTGGCCTTGGCGTGATAGGCGAGGCCGAGCGAATCGCCCACGTAGTCAGCCACATCCTGGATGTCACCGGTCTGATAGTTATGTGCGAGGATGACGGCGTTGCGCTCCTTCTTGAGGGCGAGGATCTCATCCTTGAGGTCGAGTGCGGCGGGCATTTCTGCTAGATATGCTGGATGTTTCAGGGCTGCGGCGCGGGGGCGGCGTTGACGAGTTCGATGGTGCCGGTGTGTTTGGCACCTGGTTTGACGATCAGCGATGAGGTGCGGACCAGTCCGTGGAGCAGCGCGCGTTTCTGAAGCACGACCTCGCCGGTGCAGGAGATCTGGCCACGGACCTCGCCGTCGATGGACGCGGT
>CANBTO010000389.1 GCA_947372405.1 Verrucomicrobiaceae bacterium | reverse complement strand
CGACCGAAAAGGCGCAGACCCTCACGCATCCGGCTGGTGATCCACGGCGGCAGCAGGTCATGAAGCGGTGCGGAACGTGTGCCGGGGAAATAACTGGTTGTTGGCAGGCTGGCGGACATTTTCCCTTCGAGGAAATCTGTGACGCGCTGGCCGGGCGCGACCTGGCCGCCGCCGCCGGCTTGTTTGGCGGTGCGTTCGAGGTTTTTTTGAAACACCAGACCGGCGAGAATCCCGTGTTGTTTGAGGAGTGGCTTGAGGTCTTCCGGCTCGACCGTGGCGACCATCCCGGAGTTCGCGAACGGCGAGTCGCGGCGGGACAGGCTCATGCCATTCACCACGACCTCATCATTTTCCGTCGCCGCCGGGACGATCCAGCCGCCGGGACACATGCAGAACGAATGCACACCCCGACCACGGATTTTCGTCGCCAGTCGATAGCGGGCGGCGGGCAGCAGCCGGGGCCGCTCTTGGTCAAAATCCAAATGATATTGAGTCCGGTCGATGAATGGCTGCGGATGCTCGATGCGGAAGCCTACGGCGAAGGGCTTGGCCTCTAGCAGGATTCGCTTTGTCGCTAACAGCCGATAGATGTCGCGTGCCGAATGGCCCGTCGCAAGGATGATCGAGTCTGCTAGAATTTCCTCCCCAGCCGCCGTGAGCACGCCGTGGACCTGATTTCCGGTGATGAGGAAATCGACGACCTTCGTTTGAAACCGGACCTCGCCCCCAGCGGCGATGATCGAATGTCGGATCGCCTTGACGACGTTGGGCAGCAGATTCGAGCCGATGTGCGGGTGCGCGTCAGTTAGAATTTCCGGCGGTGCGCCATGGGCGACGAGCACTTCGTAAACTTTGGCGACGGGGCCGCGTTTGGTGGCGCGGGTGTAGAGCTTGCCATCGGAAAACGTCCCGGCCCCGCCCTCGCCGAAGCAGTAGTTCGACTCCTCGATCACCCGCCCCTCGCGCAGCAGCGGAGCCAGATCGAAGCGACGGGCGCTGGCGTCCTTGCCACGCTCTAGCAGAATGGGTTTCACGCCATTTTCCAAACAGCGCAAGGCGGCGAACATTCCCGCCGGTCCACAACCGACGATGACAACAGACCCGGCATCCGCTGGCAACGCGGGGGCGGACCAGCGCGGTGTGGCGTCTGGCGGCAGCGGGGCATCGAGCCCGATTTCCAGCCGGAGCTGGACCTTGACGGTGCGTTGCCTGGCGTCGATCGAATGCTTGCGGAGTCTGATACCCCCGATCCTTGTTAGGGCGACACCGAGTTGGTCTGCCGCAGCCTGGCGGCGGGCGGCCTCGTCCTCGGAGCGTTCCAAGGGCAGGACAATATCGACGATTTCTATCAGCGGGTCCACGGCGGTTATTAACTAACAGTGCGCTCCGTTTTAACCACGGATACCGCGTTTACGTCCCGCGTCATCCACACTGACAAAGGTGACGCGGGTCGAGAAAATAGGCTGTGATCCGGCTTTTTCGTCGATGACCGTCACGGCATAAGTCGCGCTGGTAACGCCTTCGCGCTCGCGGGTGCAGGAAATTTTCAGAATCGTTCCATCACGCACGCTGTGGCGGAACTCCACCGTGTCCATCGCCACCGTGACGAATTGGCAGTGTGGATAGTCAAGGCTGGCGGCGATCCACGAGGCCTCGTCAATCCAAGCTAACAGCCGCCCGCCGAAGAGAAAGCCGTAGTGGTTCAGGTCGCCGGGGAGAACGAGACGGTGCGTTTCCATGATGGATCACCAGCGGCGGCGCTTGCTGTCCTTGCAAATGGCGGCATCGAGAGAGTAGCTGCCAGCCCCGGAAAAAATGATCGCCAGCAGCGGGATCAAGTACAACACCGGTATTTCCTTGGTCTCAATCAGCGTGGGTGAACTCTGAAACCACGGGGCGGCACCATAGTAGCTGAAGGCCATCACCACCATGATGAAGGCTAACAAAAATGCGGCGGGCCGGGTCGCCATGCCGATAATGAGCAGACCGGCGACGACAACTTCCACCCCGACGGTCGCCATCAGGCTCATCGGGTGCGTCATCAGGCGAAGCGGAAAAAAATCGGGTACTGGAAAATTCTCTTTCAGCAGGGTAAAGCCCCGGATTTTCGGAATCCCGTGGCCGATCAGGATCATCGCTCCCACGAGCACCCGCAGGATGAGAAATCCGAGCGATGCCGTCGCATCGCGGGTGCCGCAGTCGAAGAAGAATTTTTTCATGAAGCCGGTTCGGAACTTGGTTTTGCAGAAATCGTGATCCGTTTGAGACGGTCATCCCCTGCGGGCGAATGGGACATGATTTTCGGATCATCGACGAGAATATTGTGAACCAAACGCCGATAGTAGGCGTTGAGCGGGCGCATTTGGTAGGGCTTGCCGGTGGCGATCACGCGCTCGGCGATGTCTTTGATTTCCTCGGTCAAGTGATCTTCCTGGATTGACCGGAAATGCTCGCAATCCACCTTGACGCGTCCGGCCTTGGGAAAATGCCTGCGGACGATGCGGTTCACCAGATATTGGAGGTCGTCCAGGCGGTCGCCCTCCCGCCCGATGATGGACTCGCTCTGCGCCGAGTAGATCTGCAGGCATGGGCCATCATGCGTTTCCTGCAACTCGATGGTTGCCGTGAATCCGAGATGCCCGAGCATCGTGTCGAGAATCTTCGTTGCTGATTCCACCGTGGTCATGCCGAGATTCTAATCTCATCGCCCGCTTGGTCAATCATTGCGGGTGGCTTTGTGCTCGAAATACTCGCCGATCCTCACGGCAAGCTCTTCCAAGCGCCGTTTTTCGGCCTCGGTAAACTCATAGGGCACGTATTTTCCGATGCCCAGTGTGCCAATGACATGGCCGCCGGAAGCCGCGAAAACCGGCACCGCGATGGAGCCGGAGACCCCGGTCTGGCGGGCATCCGGCTTGGCGACGCCGCCGAGGTCCGCCTGCAGATTGCAGAGTTCGACCGGTTCCCCGCGCTCCGCCGCCGCGCCAGCGATGCCCTTGCCGAAGGGAATGAGGGAAATTTTATCTAGCAGACTATCCGGCACCCCGAGTTGGCAGACGAGAGCCAGCGATGTGCCATCGTCAGTCGCTTGGTGAATGGTCCCGGTTTGGCAGTCAAAATCCGCCAAAATCGATCCTAGCAGCGCATTCCAATCTACGTCGTTTGTCATGCGTTCTGCCTTAGCATGAGTTAGCCGCGCCGTCACCCTCATATTTGTGAGGAATTTTCGCTTGGCATCATCGGGAATATTGGCGAAACCCAGTTGCGCATGAATAAACCCATTACGCTGAGGTCCGCACTGGTAATCGGCTATCTTTTCTGTGGAAACGCTTCACTAATGGCCGCCGAGACTGAGTTGAAACAAGAGGTATATGGCAAACTGCCAGATGGGCAAGAGGTGGGGATTTTCACCCTGACGAACCAGCATGGCCTGCAAGCCAAAGTCACGGAATACGGCGCGATCCTCGTTTCCATGAAAGTGCCTGACAAGTCCGGGAAACTGGCGGACATTACCCACGGTTACGACACTTTGGCCGGCTGGCTCACTAACACCTCCTACTTCGGAGCCACCGTCGGCCGCTTCGGCAACCGCATCAAGGATGGGAAATTCTCCCTTGATGGCAAGGAATACACCCTCGCCACCAACAACCATCCCGGAGATATCCCATGCCACCTTCACGGTGGCTTGAAGGGCTTCGACAAGGTGCTCTGGTCCGGCAAAGCGGTGGGGAACAACAGCGTCGAGTTAACCTACGTTGCTAAGGACGGCGAGGAGGGCTATCCTGGAAACCTAACCGTTAAAGTCACCTATGCGCTCACTGACGATAATGAACTCAAGTGGGAGGCCAAGGCGACCACCGATGCCCCAACCATTCTCAATCTCGTCCAACACACCTATTGGAATCTATCAGGCGATCCAGCCACCACCATCAATGATCACGTCCTGATGCTCGCCGCTGATCACTATCTGCCCACGAACGCAGGCCTGATTCCCACGGGAGAAATCTCCCCGGTCGCCGGTACTCCGATGGATTTCACCAAGCCCACCGCCATCGGTAAACGCGTGGAAGCCGATTTCGAAGCACTCAAGCTCGGCGGCGGCTACGACCACGCATGGGTCTTTAAAAAAGATGAAGGCGTCCGTCTCAATGCACGCGTGAAGGATCCTAAATCCGGCCGCGTGATGGAAATTTCCAGCGACCAACCCGCTATCCAATTCTACGGCGGCAATTTCCTCGATGGAAAATCCGTCGGCAAAGGCGGTGTGGCCTACGCGAAACGCACGGCATTCGCGCTCGAAACCGAAAACTTTCCGGATGCGCCTAACAAACCTTCCTTCCCATCGGCGCTTCTCCGCCCGGGCGAAACCTACACGCATTCGATGGTTTTCAAATTCTCCACAGAGTCATAATAGCACACCCGCCGCTCAGGCGAAACCCCAAGTCAATTTACCTGTTTATTCAAAGACCCAACCGTAAAATACATGCAATTCATTCCTTCCATCCCATTGCTCGCTGCCGCGATTGGCGCGGTTCCAGAAATCAATCTTCAAACTGTCGATTATGCCATCCTTGGAGTTTATATCCTTGTTGTTATCGGTATTGGCTTCGTGTTGAAAAAGTATGTGAAATCGGCTTCAGATTTCTTAACTTCTGGTCGTTCGATTCCGCTTTGGGTCACTGGCCTAGCCTTCCTTTCTGCGAACCTTGGCGCGCAGGAAGTCATCGGCATGGCCGCGTCCGGCGCGAAATATGGGATCATGACTTCGCATTTCTATTGGGTGGGTGCGATACCGGCGATGATCTTCCTCGCGGTGTTCATGATGCCGTTCTACTACGGCTCGCGCGCCCGCTCGGTGCCGGAGTATCTAAAACTTCGCTTCGATGAGAAAACCCGCGGCCTGAATGCGGTTTCCTTCGCCGTGATGACGGTGGCTTCTTCCGGTGCTTCATTACACGCTTTGGCCGCGCTGCTCCATCTGTTACTCAAATGGGACTACAACGTTTCGTTAATGGTTTCTTCAGTGGTTGTCCTCGCCTATGTCTTAAAAGGCGGGCTTTCCTCCGCGATCTATACGGAAGTGCTTCAATTTTTCCTCATCGTGCTCGGCTTCGCACCGCTCGTCATCATCGGCCTCAATGATCTGGGTGGCTGGGATGGTCTGAAGGATTCTCTGACAGCCCACAACGGCGACCAGTTTGTCCACTCATGGAAATACATGGGAAGCACGATGAACCCCATGGGTGTCGAGTGGTTCGGCATGGTCTTCGGTCTCGGCTTCGTGCTGTCCTTCGGCTACTGGTGCACCGACTTCCTCGTCGTCCAGCGCGCCATGGCCGCCAAGTCGATGGGCGATGCCCGCCGCACGCCGATCATCGGCGCGATTCCGAAAATGCTCTT
>CANBTO010000388.1 GCA_947372405.1 Verrucomicrobiaceae bacterium | reverse complement strand
ATGGGACGCATGGGCGCGGAAGACCATTCCGGTGCCGATGGTGGTGGGCCACGAGTTTGCGGGCGAGGTGGTGCGCGTGGGCTCCAACGTCACGGATTTCCACTCGGGCGAGATTGTAAGCGCGGAAGGCCACGTCGTCTGCGGCCGCTGCCGCAACTGTCTTGCGGGCCGCCGCCACCTGTGCAAGGACACGGTGGGCATCGGCGTCAACCGGCCGGGCGCGTTCGCCGAATACATCAGCGTGCCGATGACGAATGTCTGGCACCACCGCGAGGGGATCGACGAGGAAGTCGCCTCGATTTTCGATCCGTTTGGCAACGCCGTGCACACCGCGCTGGCCTTCGAATGTCTGGGCGAGGACGTGTTGATCACCGGCGCGGGACCGATCGGCATCATGGCCATACCGGTGGTGAAACACGCAGGCGCGCGCCACGTGGTGATCACCGACGTCAACGAATACCGGTTGGACCTCGCCCGCAAGATGGGCGCCACCGTGGCGTTGGATGTGCGCAAGGGCAGCATCGCCGAGGTGCAGAAACAGTTAGGCATGAGGGAAGGCTTCGACGTCGGGCTTGAGATGAGCGGCAACCCGCAGGCATTCGAAAGCATGCTCGCCAGCATGTGCCACGGCGGCAAGATCGCCATGCTCGGCATTCCGAGCGAACCCATCGCCATCGACTGGAACACGGTGATTTTCAACATGCTCACGATCAAGGGAATTTATGGCCGCGAGATGTATGAAACGTGGTATCAGATGAGTGTCATGCTGGAAAGCGGGCTCGACATCCGGCCCGTCATCACCCACCGCTTTCACTACACCGAATTCGAACAAGGCTTCGCCGCGATGGAGTCAGGAAACTGCGGCAAGGTCGTGTTGGACTGGACCGAATGAAACCTATGAACGCCGAATTTCAAACGCATCTCCAACAGCAGCTCGACGCCATCCGCGAGGCTGGTACTTACAAGAACGAGCGCCGCATCACCACACCGCAAGGCACGATGGTGGCTGCCAACGGCGGCGGCCCGGTGATCAATCTCTGTGCTAACAACTATCTCGGACTCGCGCAGCACGACAGCGTGCGCAAAGCCGCGCATGAAGCGCTGGATCAATGGGGATACGGCCTTGCCAGTGTGCGATTCATCTGCG
Source organism: Verrucomicrobiaceae bacterium (assembly GCA_947372405.1). The sequence continues at coordinate 4,257 of CANBTO010000388.1, read as the reverse complement.
GCACGCAGACCGTGCACAAGGATCTGGAATCCGCCTTGAGTCGTTTTCTCGGAACCGAGGACACCATTCTCTACTCGTCGTGTTTCGATGCCAACGGCGGATTGTTTGAAACCATCCTCGGTGCAGAGGACGCGGTGATCAGCGACTCGCTCAACCATGCCTCGATCATCGACGGCGTGCGTTTGTGCAAGGCGATGCGTTTCCGTTATGAAAACCGTGACATGGCCGACCTCGAAGCCAGGCTGCGCGAGGCGGATGCGGCGGGCGGGCGCTTCAAGCTCATCGCCACCGACGGCATTTTCTCGATGGACGGCTACATCGCGCCGCTGGCCGAGATCTGTGATCTGGCCGACCGCTATCACGCATTGGTGATGGTGGATGACTCGCATGCGGTGGGATTCATGGGTGCGAGCGGCCGCGGGACCCACGAACATTGCGGCGTGATGGGCCGGGTGGATGTGATCACCGGCACGCTCGGCAAGGCGCTTGGTGGTGCCAGCGGAGGATACACCAGCGGCCGCAAGGAGATCATCGACCTGCTTCGCCAGCGTTCGCGGCCTTATCTGTTTTCCAACACGCTGGCTCCGGTGATCGCTGGCGCGTCGCTTAAAGTGTTAGATCTGCTTTCCTCGTCGAGCGCGCTGCGCGACCGGTTGATGGGAAACGCGCGCTTTTTCCGCGAGGCGATGACTCGTGAGGGCTTTGACCTGCAGCCGGGCGAACATCCGATCGTGCCGGTCATGATGGGGGATGCGGCCAAGGCGGCCCGTTTCGCCGAGGCGATGCTCAATCACGGCGTGTATGTCATCGCGTTCAGCTATCCGGTGGTGCCGCAGGGCAGGGCGCGCATCCGCACCCAGCTCAGCGCCGCACACACGCAGGACGAGTTGGAGCGTGCGGTCGCGGCCTTCGTGGCGGTGCGAGACGAACTGGGAGGGGATTGACGTGCGGCATAGATTTGCGGGACGTTGAATGATCCGCCAGCGGTTTTCCGTTTGGAAACCCGCAAAACCGTCCATCATTCATGCAACGCCATCTTATCCCAGGTTTCGTCTCCTTGCTTGCCGCGATCTCGTCCTGCCTGCACGCCGCTGAAAAAACGCAGCCCGTGACCTATGCGGACGGGCGTTTGGACAACGGCATCGTGTCGGTGGTCTTTGAGAAGGACGGCGGCTTTTCAATCCTTGATCCAGCCAATGGCGAGGTCCTGCTGGCAAACGCGCGCTACGAACTGCCGGACGCCAGGCCGGGCAGAGTGACGCTGATGCCCGCCGAGGACGTGAGCGATGAACTGGGTGCCGGCAAGCGGGTGACGCTGGAAGTGACGGACTCCAGCGAGCTTTCTTATCAGGCGGTGGCGAAGCGCTTGTTTTCTTACACGCTCCACGAAAACAGTCCCGCGCTGGTGTGCGGCTTCGGCCTGAAAACACCGAATTTCCTCAGCCTGCGTGTGATGGGAGCCAAACCGCTTGGCGGCGGCCGGCTTTTCGGCGGAGCGACGATGGAGCATCCGATGACTGTCAACGGCGCGGCGGGTGCCGCGCGAACCTCGGTCGAACCCGGACTGTCAAGACGCTCACCTAACAGCCTGATGCTGACCGGGGTGGTCGGAGGCAAACGCCGGACCGCGGTCTGGGGTGGATTGCGCTACAAGGAGTTCGGTGCGTACGCGGTGTTGATGGATGGTTCTCCTTCGTTTTATTCCGCAGATCCGGTCGGCCGGCTGATCGACGAGGACCAAGCCTGGATGGCGGGGGACAGCATGTATCTCGACGTCCGGACCAGCGAGCCGTTTGCAGCGTTGGAACTGTATGGTAAGGCGATGCGCCTCGCCAACCACGCGCATCCCAACGTCTATGATTTTCCCGTGCTCTGCGGCTGGAGCGTCGGCCACATCAGCAAGCTGCCGAATGTGAACACATCGGACAAACTGATCGGCGAACTGCAAAGCGCCAACCAGTGCGGCCTTGCCCGATACACCAAGGTGGCGCTCCGTCTCGAGCCGGACAAATACCACTTCGACACCGAACAGGGCTGGTGGGACGACGCCCACATGCGCGAGTTCGGTCATCTGGTGAAACCGTATGATTCCATCGCCAAGTGGAGTCAGGCGATGAACGCTGCCAACGGCATCCCTTATATCTACATGCAGCTCGGTATGCCGTCGGATGATTTTGCACGGCAGCATCCGCAATGGATGTTGTTCAACGATGCGTCCGAGGTGGACAAAGCCACTCCCGGTAAGAACCTCCCCTACAAGCATCCCCACCATCAGCCGTATGTGACTTATGATTACACGGACAAGGAGTTTGCCGGACACTTCCTCAAGGCCTGGAGCAAGCTTCATCAGGATGGCATCCGCGGTGTGAAGGTTGATTACCCCGAGACTGCATGGCGGCCGGAAGGTGGCTTTGACGACCGCCACGCCACCACCAATTCCGCCTATCGCCGGCCGTTCGAGCTCTTGCGCGAGGCGTTCGGCAATGACGGCTTCATCGACGAGAGAAACCTCGGCGAGTCGGGTCGGCCATGTCTCGATGTCACCGCCGGCTTGGTGGACACGCAGCGGACATGGACCGACTCCAATGGTTACGAGCCCGCCATGGTCTCCATCAGCGGGTTGCGCTGGTACAAGAACCGCACGGTCTTCAACTACTATCCGGACACCAAAACCGTGCACGACCTGCCGCAGGAAATCCGCAGGTCCATGCTGACGATGGTCCATCTAACAAGCGGGCGTCTTGACCTCGCCACATCGTTCTCGTTGTTTACACCGGAAATCACCCACGATGTTTCACGGGTCTATCCGCATTATCCGGAGGCGCTTTCGGCGCGACCGTTGGATGCTTTTACCGGTGTCAACAACCCGCAGGTTTACGATCTGGAGCTCACGCCGGACTGGCACCAGGTCGCGCTTTTCAACACCGGGAAGGACAAGGCAATGGTGTCCACCGCCATCAGCGGCGAACGCGCAGGCAATGCCGTCGGTCTCGATCCGGCGGCGAGTTATCATGCCTATGAGTTCTGGTCGGACACTTATCTGGGAAAACTCCCCGGCACCGCACGTGTCGAACGGGAATTGATTTCTAACGGCTGCGCCATGGTCTCGCTGCGCACGGCGCTGCCGTATCCGCAGGTGATCAGCACCGACCGGCACATCCTGCAGGGCTGGGTCGATCTCGCGAATGTCCGCTGGGATGCGGAAACAAAGACCCTGAGCGGCACGGCCCATGTCATCGGCGGAGAGCCGTTCCGGATCGTCATCGCCAACAACGGCGCCAAGCCACTCAAGCCGGAAGCCGGTGGCGGCAGCATCGAACTCAAGGAGCGTCCGTCCGAGGGCCTCGTGGTGCTGACCCTCGCGGCCTCCGCCAATACCGATGTGAGATGGACACTGAAATACGAGTGACCGCCGTCGTGTCAGGTCGGTGACCGGAAAAATCCCGTGCATTTGGTTTTTCTCCGATATACACGCCGACAATTTCTCCGTATGGGTGGCCTCGCCTCACTCCCGTAAATCGTGCTTCAGCCATGAAAAACATCACCCACATCGCCCTCCCTGCCATCGCCGCGCTCTTCGCTCTGACAAGCGTCAGGTCATTAGCCGAAGACCTGCCTGGTCCTAATCCGAAACTGCAGATCCTCAATGGCAGCGACGAAACCTGCGACATCTACTGGCTCAAGTCCGCCACGGAGAAAATCCCTAACGGATCCGTCGAACCCGGCAAGGACAACATCATTACCACCACGCTGGGTCATCGCTTCGAAGTGATCGGTCGCACGGACAAGTTCACGCTTGCGGCCACCAGCGAGGTCCCGGTGCAAGGCGTTCGTTTCGATCCGAAGGGTCGTGACGGTGTGCCGGCGTTCTACACCCAGCGTGTCAGCGCGCATGGGTTTCCCATCGTTGCCGGCGCAACGGTGAATCCCTACGCGCTCAAGGAAGCGGCGTATCTGGTGGACATGATGCTTGCGAAACGTCCCGACGTGCGCGAGGCGATGATCAAAAGCGGCGCGCGCATGTGTTTCCTGGCATACAACCAATACACCACGGACCTGCCGGAGTTCGTGCGCATGGCGGATGAGAAGGTGGATGAGTTCCCGGACCTCTCGCCCAAGGACTTCTGGGACGCGCGGGCGAGGGGGCTCGGCGGCAGCGACACCGATCCCTTCTGCACCGTCGCCGAAGAGAACGTGCTTGGTTATCCCGGTGATCCCTATGAGAAGGAGTGCATCCTGATCCACGAGTTCGCGCAC
>CANBTO010000387.1 GCA_947372405.1 Verrucomicrobiaceae bacterium | reverse complement strand
CGCGGTGCCTGGCTCTGCGGCTGCTGGGGGCCGGGATTCTGGCGTGGTCGTGATTCTTGCGGGACTTCACTGGGCTTGGCTTCCGGTGCTGTTAGGTGGATGATTTCCTCCCGCACTGGACTGCCTGCGTGGGCTTGATTGGCGGACTGACCCTTGCCTTTGCGGCGGCGGCGCTTCCGTTTGGTGGATTCGGATTGGGTCGCGTTGCCGCCAGCGGATTCCGCTTCGGGTTCCGGCCAATCGGCGCTTGGCGCTTGAATTTCCTCGGGCTCAGGCGGGGCGGATTCCTCGGAAACCAGTGGCTTGGCGGCTTTCTTCGCCCGGGGCGTGGAAACTCGGCGGGAACGCGGGGCGCTTTCGTCGGCTGGGCTCGGGAGATTTTCGGGTGAGGCTGCGGTTTCGTCGCTCATGTTGCTGGGGAGAAGCAAGCCCGGCGGGGGGCTTGCGTCGAGAATATTCAATTTCCGAAACGGCAGTATAAATCCAGTTGAGATGCTCCTCGCCATCGCTGATCCGGTGGTTTATGGTTCTGCCACGAATGAGTTGATTGAATCGGGTGATCCCCGCGCCAAAGTCGTTGGCAAGCGGCGTCCGCCACCCGCAAACGGCGAAGGTGACTGGAAGCAATTCAACTGACTCCAGCGGAATTTTCAACACTTGTGGGGTGGCCTGCCGTTCCCGAAAGGGGTTCATTGTTTTCAAAAGCTAGGAAGAATTTGACGAATGGAGGATGAACCTGATGATGCGGAACGCACCCGACCGCCGGTGATGACGGATCTGGTGGATCTCTGCCGGGAACTCAACAGGCACAACGCCAAAGACATCGTGGTAGGTGGGATGGCGATCAACATTCTCTCGCTTCGCCTACTCTGCTGTGGAAAACCAAACAAACCCACCGGGAAAAAGATGAAATCGATCGTTCGTCTCTCCGCCGCTTGCTCGAAGATCGCGGGGAATAGCCGATGTCGTGAGTAGCAAAAAAGCCCGCCGCTGGGGCGGGCTTTTGGAGGTGAGAAATGAACGACGTAAGCCCCAGCTAAATTTCAAAAGTTCTTGATGTCGTCTAGGTTGAGTTTGTCCGAAGGATTACCAGGGTTCGTGTTACCATCCTTGCCACACGACCAAAGATCGAAATCGGGGTTCATCGTGGCAGCATTGGCTGTAGCCGCTGTCGAGGCAGAGGTGGGATAAGCCACTGCGGTTCGATAGCGATACGGATTTCCCCAAGGATCTTTAACCGTCGTTGAAGCCGGAGGTGTGCTTACTAAATCCACCCAGCCTTGTCGGGTGCTGGACGGATCCAAATCCTTCACGTAAATCTTGGTGGCTTTGGGATACGTAACGCCATTGATTGTCTTAGTCCAAGTTGCCGGAGAGCCACTCGCAACATAATTGTAGCCCTCATAAAAAAGCATCTCATAAAGCACTGCCGAATTGCCTGCTCCGTCGGTGGTGTTGGCGGTTAGAGGATAGGTGCCCATATCCAGCTTGTATTCCTCCAATCCCCTCGAGAGCAGCGCCATCTGGACTTTGGCCTTTTCCTTGTTCTGCCGATCAGTAACGAAACCCATACTGGAGACGACGAGACTGGCGAGGATAACGATGATGGTGATGACTGCCAACAGCTCAATGAGCGTGAAGGCTGGCTGGTGACTGCGCCGAGTAGTTTTCATGGCCTTGGATATTTTCAAGATACAGACAGGTGGTAGCCAGCGGATTACTGGTTGCCCATCGTTGCAATCATCTTAATCAAAGGTAGGAACAATGCAAATACAACTGCGCCGACGATGACGGCCAAAATCACGATCATGATCGGCTCGAGAATCGAGGTGAGCGCAGTGACGGCATTATCGACTTCGTCGTCGTAAACGTCGGCGACCTTGAGAAGCATTTCGGGCAATTGGCCGGTTTCCTCGCCGACGTCCACCATGGAGATGACCATGCTTGGAAAGACGCCGGAGGCAAGCAGCGGAGTGACGATGGTTTCGCCCTCCTTGACGGCCTCATGGACTTTTTCGATGGCGCTGGAAATGACGACATTGCCTGCGGTATCACGCGTGATGTTGAGGGCTTGGAGGATGGGCACACCCGAGGTGACCAGTGTGCCGAGCGTCCGGGCGAAGCGGGAAACGGCACTCTTGCGTTGAATGTCGCCGAGGATGGGCATCTTGAGTTTGAGCTGATCGACGACTTTCCGCCCACCGGTCGTCGTACCCCAAAGATTGAAGAGGAAGACGCCAATGCCGAACACGATGAAGACGAAAACCACATTGGGGACGAACAAGGGTCGGGCGAGGAAAAATTCCGAGATACCAAATACGATCACCGAAATCAGGGGGAGGTCGGATTGGGCACTGTCGAACATTTCGCGGAATTTCGGCACGATGAAAATCATCAGGAAAACCAGCAGGCCGACGGCGATGAACATGACGATCACCGGATAGACCATGGCGGACACGATCTTGTTTTTGAGTTTCTGGGCCTTTTCCTGATACTCGGCGAGTCGGTTGAGGACGACTTCCAGAACACCGCCGAGTTCCCCGGCCTTGACCATGTTGACGTAGAGTTTGTTAAAAATTTTCGGGTGCTGGGCGAGTGACTCGGAGAAGGTGGAGCCGCCTTGGACATTTTCCGCGAGGGCACTGACGGTGGCGCGCAGGACCGGATTGGGCTCCTGTTTTTCTAACACATTGAGGCTGCGGAGTAAGGGCAGGCCAGAGTCGATCAGGGTCGCAAGCTGACGGGTGAAGATCATCAGGCTCTTGGGCTTGAGGCGCCCTCCGACATGGCCCTTGGGGGCTTTCCCTTTGACCACAGCTTTTGACTTGGCCTTGCCCGCAGCGGCTTTGCCTTTGCCTTTTGACTTGCCCTCTTCATCGATCTGGGTCGGGTAGAGGCCCTTGGCCCGGAGCTGTTGGACGGCCTCGCTCTCGCTGGCGGCGGATACGGTGCCGGTGGTCTGTTCGCCTTTTGCGTCGAGTGCGGAATAATGGAAATTCGCCATGAGGAAGGTTTTTTAGAGGTTTAAGGGAATTGTGTAAAGAGACTATATGGGCAGGATAAAAAATCGGCAAGTTCGATGATGCTGATGGGGTCAGAGATATTAGGTGTATTTGAGCACTTCTTCGATGGAGGTGAGTCCGAGGTAGATGTTTCTGAGTCCGTCCTCACGAAGGGTATTCATACCGAGTTCGACGGCCTTCTGTTTTAGCACGACGGAGGGAGCGCGGGCGGTGATGAGTTCGCGGATCGGGTCGGTGACGTTGAGCAATTCATAAAGGCCGCGGCGGCCACGGTAGCCGGATTGGCCACAAACGTCGCAGCCGCTGCCGGTGAAAAACTGCTTGTCGCCGAGTTCCTGCGGCGAGATGCCGAGTTGGTTAAGGATCGCCTCGTTCGGTTCATACGGGGACTTGCATTCTTTGCAAATCGTCCGGACCAGACGCTGGGCGAGAATGCCTTCCAGCGAAGCGGAAATCAGGAACGGTTCGCAGCCCATATCGACTAACCGGGTTACCGCGCCCGGCGCGTCGTTGGTGTGTAGGGTGGAGAGAACCAAGTGACCGGTTAGAGCGGCCTGAATACCGATGGTTGCGGTTTCTTTGTCGCGCATTTCTCCAATCATGATGCGGTCCGGGTCTTGGCGTAGGAAGGCCCGCAGGACGCGGGGAAAATCGAGGCCGATGGCGTCGTTGATGGGGATCTGGATGATGCCGTCGATGTCGTATTCGACCGGGTCTTCAGCCGTGAGCAGTTTGGAGTCGATCGTGTTGATCCGACGGAGGGCGGCGTAAAGGGTGGTGGTTTTACCCGCGCCGGTGGGGCCGGTAACGATGAAAATACCGTTGGGCTTCTCGATCGTATCGGTGATGTAGTTGTAAATATGATCGGTAAGGCCGAGATTTTCGAGCGAGAGATTCACCGATGAGCGGTCGAGTACCCGCAGCACGATGGATTCACCGTGGTGGGTGGGCAGTGAGGAGACCCGCATATCCACCTGCTTGTCGCCCATTTGTTTGACGATCCGGCCGTCTTGGGGAATCCGCCGCTCGGCGATGTTCATGTTGGCCATGACCTTCACGCGGGACAGGATCGGTAAGGCGAGATGAATCGGTGGCGGGGCCATTTCAAATAGCCCGCCATCCACGCGGTAGCGGATTTTGAAGTCCTTTTCAAAGGGTTCGAAATGAATGTCCGAGGCCTTTTCCTTGATGGCCTGATAGAGCACGAGGTCAACGTAACGGATGATCGGTGCGGAATTCGCTTCAGACTCCAGCTCGGCGACGCTGAGGCTCTGGCTGCCGGTTTCTAACTGGCTAAGGATGTCCGCCATCGCCTTGCCCTCACCGCCGTAGCACTCGTTGATCTTCGCCTCGACGAGGTAATCCGGGGCGACCACCACATTGATTTCCCGCCCAAGGGCGAAGCGTAGGTCTTCGGGAGTCTGCGGGTTCAGAGGGTCCACCAAGACCACGTACAGACCGGTGTCGTCGAAATTGACTGGGAGGGCACCGTGCAGGCGGGCGGTTCCCGCAGGCACCAGCGAGAGCAGCGCCTCCGAGGGCGTCCAGTCGCGGAGGTCCACTTGGCTTGTCCCTAGCTCCGAAGCGATGATCGGCCAGACGTCGTCACGGCTTTGAATGACTTGGAAATCGGCCAAAATTTCCGCGATCTCCTTACCACTGTGGCCTACCTCCGCAAGGATTTCCTGGGAGAGCGAGAAGTCGATGAGGCCTCGGGATTGGAAGAGTTCGAGAAGTTGTTGATTGTCCATGGACGGGGATACCGGGAGTTTTTTGAAATGGGCCGAAGGGGGTTGGGTCAGTCGAGGTCCGACATGGTGGCGTGGACCACCTCGCTGCCAGCGGTTAGTCCGGATAGAACCTTGCGGATGCCGTCCTCGCGCAGGGTGCGCATTCCAAGCTCGCGGGCGCGGTGGCGGAGTTGGGTAGTAGTTAGGCCGTTGTTGATCATATTGCGCACTTCGTCATCGAGTAAGAAGATTTCAAAAATCCCCATCCGGCCTTTGAAACCGTTACCGCGGCATTTCTCGCAGCCCACGGGGCCGAAGATGGTGGCGTCCTTCATCCGGGAGGTGTCCAGCGAGAGCGAGCGCATTTCCTTATCATCCAAGACCGCTGGGGCCTTACAGATTGGGCAGAGCTTGCGCACGAGACGCTGGGCCAGGGCTGCTCTAACAGCAGATGCAATCAGGAATGGCTTCACTCCAATATCCGCAAGTCGGGCGACGGAGGATGGTGCGTCATTCGTGTGCAGGGTGGAGAACACCAAGTGACCCGTGAGTGAGGCGTTGATCGCGATATTGGCGGTTTCCGCATCCCGGATTTCTCCGACCATGATGATGTTAGGAGCCTGCCGCAGCATAGCGCGGAGGGCGGCGGCAAAG
>CANBTO010000386.1 GCA_947372405.1 Verrucomicrobiaceae bacterium | reverse complement strand
CGTCGGGTGATGGGGCGCTGAGATGATACGCATCCGCGCTGACACCGTAGCCGATCAACTCCGCATAAATTTTCGCCCCACGCTTTTTCGCATGTTCCAATTCCTCGATGACGACCACGCCGGCCCCCTCGCCCATGACGAAGCCATCGCGGTCCCGGTCAAATGGCCGGGAGGCGCGGGCGGGCTCGTCATTGCGGGTGCTGAGCGCTTTCATGTTAGCGAAACCGGACAGACCCATCGGTAAAACCGCCGCTTCCGCACCGCCGCAGAGGAAGGCATCCGCATCGCCGAATTTGATGATGCGCCACGCCTCGCCGATGTTGTGGTTCGAGGTCGCGCAGGCGGTGACGATTACCATGTTAGGCCCGAGCAGGCCGAACTCCATGGAGATGATGCCACTAGCGATGTTAGAAATCATCATCGGAATCGTGAACGGAGAAACCCGCTTGGGGCCTTTGGTCATGTAGGTCCCGTGCTCGCGTTCCAGCGTGGAAAGTCCGCCGATGCCGCTGCCGACCATCACGCCGAAGCGGCGCGGATCGATTTTTGAAACATCGACGCCCGAGTCACCCATCGCCATTTTCGAAGCCGCGACAGCGAGCTGGACGTAGCGATCCGAGCGCCGGGCATCTTTGGGCACGCCGAAATAGCCGTCGGGTTCGAAGTTCAAAACCTCCCCCGCAATCCTGCAATCAAAGGGCGTGGGATCGATATTCGTAATGGTTCTGATGCCACTCCGGCCCGCTTTGAGTCCGTCCCAAGTGGTGGTCAGGTCGTTGCCAAGTGGGGTGATACAGCCGATGCCGGTGATGACGACGCGTCGTTCGTTCATAATTTGGGGGAAAATCTTGGCCCGCGACAGCCCCCCACGCAAGCCTCATCATGATTTATCCATTTGTTTGAAAACCAATGACTCACGAACATTTTGGGGAACCCACCCATTTCAAAAAGTCCGATCATCCTGCGCGAATGGATTGCTCCGGGGAAAATTGCTAGTGATGATCCCCCTGCCCCGTTCGTTTTCCCCGTTATGAAAATCACTCGCACTCTTGCCACATGCACGACCCCGGACGGTGCGCGGCTCACGCTCCACGAGCACGATGGCCACCATTTCCTCAAGGTCGCTGGGCTGCAATTAATGAGCACCACTGCGTCCGCGTCTGAGGAGCAAATGGCGGAACTCGCCTGCGCCCGGCTGCCCGCAAGGCCACGCATCCTCATCGGCGGGTTGGGCTTCGGTTTCACGCTCAAACGCGTGCTCGCCCTAACAGGCCAGGACGCCGTCGTCGAGGTCGCGGAACTCCTGCCCGAAGTGGTCGCTTGGAACCGCGAATTTCTGTCCGAAGTGAACGGAAAATTGCTGGACGAGCCACGGGTCCGCATCCACGTCGGCGATGTCCATGATCTGCTGGGGCCCAATAGCGGGCGCTACCACGCGATATTGTTAGATGTGGACAACGGCCCGGACCCCTTCGTCCAGAAAGGCAACGAGCGGCTCTACACAGGCGCGGGCATCAAGCGGGTCAAAGCCGCCCTAGAACCCGGCGGTCGCGTCATCTTCTGGTCCGCGCATCCGGATAAAGCCTTCGCCCGCACGTTGGAGGGTAGTTTCAAACACGTCGAATGCATCAGCGCGAAGGCCTACCCACAAGCCAAGCGTTTCACCCACACCCTGTTCGTCGCGGATCGGGATTGAGAAAATTCACACCTTGTTTTTAATCAGGCGGAAGCGGTCGTGATAGGCACCCGCGTTGAATTTCCGGCAGCAGTCATAACAGGCGACCGCCCGCTTGATCGGCCTGACGCGGTGGATCACGGCAAAACAGTTAGAGCAGACATAGGCATGGTTGCGTTTCATGCGGCGGCGTTTGAAGGGCAGCGTGTGAAACGGCAGCTCGCCGGGAATCCCCAGATCCCGGCACGCCGTCTGCCATTCTGGGCCATGCGGCTCGATGCGGCGGCGACCGCTGCGCTCGAAGGCGACGAGGTGGGCGAGCTCATGTTTCAGCGTCCGCCAGAGTTCCTCCGGCTCGCATTCCCGCAGCTTCGGATTCAGCTCGATCGACCGATCCGGCCACCAAGCACGGCCTGCGGTCGTTTGCATCCGAGGGTTCCAAGACACCCGGACCTTCCTCGCCAGCTCGGTAAGCGCGAGAGTTTTCGCGGCCTCCACACACCATGCGGTCAGGCCGCTGTCATCGCGCACGGGCTTCGCCTTCGGGGCCTGCGGGGTCGGTAGAACGCGGAACCACGAGGTCCAGCGGAATTCAAGTTGTGGCATTGCCCGGCCCATTGAAAAACGGGTATCAGCATTCCTGAATGATGGCAACAGGCGCTTCACGGGAAACGCGGATTTTTCCATAATTTCTCAGAGTTCGCGCCATGTTTCGGCGGATCTCAGCTTTTCCGGCCCTCGTCGTAATCGAAGTAATCCACCATCGTTTGGATTTCAGTGTGCCCTGCGAGCCCGCTTTCTTGCTTCCGGCGCTCCAGAATTTCCGAAACCCCATCGTTCCAGCCGACTTTTCGCAAATACTGGTTCCAGATGAAAAGGTCGCCCGTGCTGAGTTCCCGGCCGTTGGTATAACACCAGCGGAGAAGCTCTTCGTCGTCGCCACCCGCCAGCACCTGGGCGCACAAATCGGCATAGCTGACCCGCAGGAAATCGACGCAGCGCCCATCGAGTCCGGTGCCGAGATTTTCGTGGAAATCCTCCCGTAGATCGCCTACCGCATGAAGCCGGATCTTACTCAACATTCTGGCGAAGTAGATCATGCCGAGAGTTTCTTGATAGGCGGAGAGCGGTGCGTGTGTCATGGCTGGATGGGGGATAGCCGATAGCACCTGCCGATGCAAGCGTGGGAAGTCGGCATCCAGAAAGCGCATCCGGCAGGCGCTTGGATGAATTATTACCGAACGGTTACTAATCGAGGTAATTGATACTTGAGCGAAAAGTCATCAGTCCCCACAATGATTCATTGAATGAAATTAAGTGGCCGATTTTTTGTCCACATTCTCGCTCAAAGTTACTTTCCAGATGTAACCCGTTCAGATGTAACCCGTTACTTTCACAAAACCATCAATGTTATGATTAAAAATACCCTTACATCGCCCAATGTGAACCAGCAAAACACCCGTTCTTTTCATCTCCTTGGGGCAGCTTTAATCAGCGTCATCGCGCTCGCTACCACGGCTCATGCGGTGCCGAGTTTTGCCCGGGAGACTGGCATGTCATGCATCGTCTGTCATACCGAGTTTCCGATCCTAACGGACTTCGGTCGTCAGTTCAAACTCAGCGGCTACACCCTCGGTGCCAATCAGACCGTGCTTCCTCCGCTGTCGGTCATGTTGCAGCCATCCTTTACCCATACCGACAAAGATCAGGCCGCCTCTCCGGCATCCGGCTTCAAGCGCAATGACAATTTTGCAGTTGATCAGGTGAGCGTCTTTTATAGCGGAAGATTGTTCGGGCCATATGCAGAAACTCTGTTCGGCCCGACGGCCGCGCCTTTCCTGAATAAGTTTGGGACTTTCATCCAAACCACCTACAGTGGTGTGGACAAAGCATGGTCTTGGGATAACGCCGAAATCCGCTATGCAGACACCGCAACCTTGGGCGGCCAATCACTGACCTACGGTGCCTATGTCAATAACAACCCCACGATGCAGGACCCCTGGAATACCGCACCCGCATGGGGCTTTCCCTTCAGCAGTTCGGCGCTCGCACCGACACCGGATGGGGCCACGCTGATTGATGGAGGTGTTGGGCAAACAGTGCTGGGGCTTGGTGCTTACGCGATGATCGCCAATCACTTTTATGTCGATCTGGGCGGATATGGCACCCTCAGTAGCAGTTTTCAAAAAAACATGGGAGTTGATCCCAGTGGCGAAACGCAACTGGCGGACATCGCGCCTTACTGGCGTCTGGCATACTCTAATACCTTTGGGAATAATTCCTGGGAAGTTGGCACTTTTGGAATGGCGGCCAACACCTATCCCGGTCGCGACAGCAGCATGGGTAAGGATCATCTCGTTGACTGGGGCTTGGACTCGCAGTTTCAGACCTCCATTGGCAATAATGATATCACAGCTCTGATGTCGGTGTTTTATGAACCGCAACAATGGGACGCCAGCAAAAAGCTCGGCCTCACCAGCAACTCGTCCGACCACCTGATGACCATGCGGGCTACGGTGGATTATCTTTACGACAAGACCTACGGCGGCGCGATCGGCTACTTCATCAGCGATGGTAGCAATGATGCATTGCTCTACTCGGGGAGCGCGAAAGGCTCGCCACTGAGCGACGGTCTGGTCGTTCAGTTGAACTACCTGCCGCTCAATAAACCGGGTGGCCCATCCTTCTGGCCAAAGAGCAACGTGAAACTCTCGCTTCAATACGTTATGTATAACCGCTTTAACGGCACGAGCGCGGGAGCCAGCGACAACAATACGCTATATCTCCAGTCGTGGATCGCCTTCTAATGTTTTGTCTTCCTGAATTAGCCTATTAGAATTTCCCGCTACTTGAATTAGCTTCACATAGGTTCCGAAAATATCTCCTCATCGTTACGTCTCAATCCATTGAATTATGAAAACTAAAAATATCATCATCACCTCGCTGCTCCTGCTCACCACGATTACCGGTTTGACCGCCGGGGATGCAAAAGCGGTGGCGATCAGCGCCTTCGATACCATGAAGTTCAGCGTGACCAAAATCGAGGCCAAGCCGGGTGAAAAAATTACCGTCACACTCAGGAATGATGGCAACATCCCGAAGGAATCCATGGGTCACAACTGGATTCTGCTTAAAGCCGGTGTCGATCCAATGGCCTACGCCAACAGCGCCGCGACCGCCAAGGCTGAGAACTATCAGCCCAAATCCCAGGCCAAGCAAGTGCTCGCCTCCATTCCGATCCTTGGCCCCAAGGAAAGCAAGAGTGTCACATTCAGCGCTCCTTCAGCACCAGGAAGCTATCCCTTCGTATGCTCCTTTCCTGGCCATACTGCCGCAGGCATGAAAGGCGTGTTGCTGGTCAAGTAACATTCTCTCGCACCTAGTCGTTCTATGTCGGTGCCCGCGTGACTTTCACCTGACTGGCAAGCGCCTTGAACGAAAGCGTCAGCGGATAACCACAACGCCAGCATTTGCCCTTGGCGGGGGTGTTATTTGGTTTATGGTTCATTTCAAGGACGGCCTTGACATCCTCTGCGCCGACTACCTTAGCGCACACCTCAAGAAACTAGCGGATACCGCAAAGGTAAATAGGAGATAAGCCCACCCATGCGAAATGAACAAATATTCTAACAATGTGCCGCACGCCATCAATCGCCGCCACTTTTTGAAGGTCTCATCCGGCCTCATGGCCTTACCCATGATCTCCCACGCGCGTGAGGAAGCCTCCGGGCC
>CANBTO010000385.1 GCA_947372405.1 Verrucomicrobiaceae bacterium | reverse complement strand
TGGTGACAACGGGTTTCAGCTTGGAAATATCATCCCATTTCGGATCGCCGACTTTGGCTTGCGGTGTGAGCGGCTTGGCGAAGTCGATGGCCATCAGCACCTGATCTGGTTTCTGCACCGGAGTCCCGACACGGGTCGCACGTACGGAGAAAATCCCCGCCGGGGCGGGATCGCGCATCCAACGCAGGCGGTAGTGGAAATGATAGGGCCTGCCGACTTCTAACACCGGCGTCGGCTCCCACAGCAGGATCACGTTATCGTCGGTCTCGTCTCTGGTTGGCATCTCGATTAGGTGAAGCTTGCCATAATCAAATCCCTCGATTGGCTCCACCTTCACGCTCGGACGATTGTGATAGAGTGCTTCCGGGTCCTGATAGGATGCGAACGAGCGGTCCCGTTGGAGCAGCGCCCACGAGCGGGGTTTTTCCATCGTGAAAACACAATGCCGGAACTGGCCCCTGGTCGTTTCCAGCGGGCGGTAATGTAAATTTCCACTGCCGAGTTCCATCAGCAGACCATCGCTGTCGTGCACTTCCGGGCGGAAATCCAGCGGCTTCGGATAGGTGCTCTCGCCAAACCAGAACATCGTCGAAAACGGTGCGAGCCCGAGCTGGGTGACTGGCCTCCGCAGCGTGATTTCCGCATCGATGTCCATCACGGTTTCCGGTCCCGGAGTGATTTGAAATTGATAGGCACCCGCCACGCTGTCACCATCTAACAGCGCCCACGCCTTAAGCGTTTTCCCGTCCTTGGCCGGCTTCTCCAGATAGAATTCCGAGAAATCCGGGAACTCCTCCGGCACGCCCGGCAGGCCGCTGTTGATCGAGAGCCCGCGCGCGGAAAGCCCGTAAGGCGCGTCCTTCGGAATCGCCCGAAAATAGCTCGCGCCCATGAATACCAGAAACTCATCCATGTAAGTCTCCGTGTTTAAATGCGTGCGCGCCCGCCAACCCGCATAGCCGGGAGGCGGCGGGGTTTTCGCGGGGATCTTTTGTTTTCCGTAATCGAAAAGACTCTGGTCGAACTTCAAAAACTCGGTCTTCCCGCCCGCGACTTCATGCAGCATCACCATCTTCTTCGCCGTCCACCCGGGGTGGAAAAAGTCGATGGAAAACGGACCCTTCTGCTCCGCCCAAAGCCCGGAATCCATCTTGAATCGAATATCGCGGTGTTGGTCGTAAGTCAGGTTTTTCCAATAGTCCGCCAGCTCGAGCTTCGGAGCCGCATAAGGTGTAGCAGCAAGTTTCCGCGCCTTTTCGCGCAGCGTATCGAATGAAAAATCCTCCGCAGCGTGGAGTCCGATCGAGCCAAAGAGAAATGCGCACCCGACAAGGGGAAAACGAGGATGAAATTGCATGACAAAGCCTTGGCAGACATCCGACCGCTTGGCAATAGCGCGGCGGATGCCGATTCCATGAGGAGCGCCGACACGTTGTCGGCTGAGTCGGCCCGACACCCTGTCGGCCGGAGCCGAGACGGCAGGCAGGATGTCCGCCGCACCCAGCGCTCAGGATGAACGCGCTCCTTTGCTCACGCCGCCTGCCCGTTGAACGGTGCGAGGAAACGTTGCCAATCCTTCACTCCGTGGAGGTTCTGAATCAGCACCGTGGCAGGCAGCGCGCGCGGCACGTCTGGCGTTCGGCGCAGACGCAGTCCGGCTTCGTGAGGCAGGCGGTCGGCCTTTTTCTCGTTTACCGAACGATGCGACAGCACACAGTTTTCCCACGACGACGCTCCACCGCGCGAACGAGGCACGACGTGGTCGATATTCCCCTCTCCGGGCGCAAGCTTGCGACCGGTGTATTGGCAAATACCGCCATCGCGTTTCCAAATCCCGCGGGTGCCGAAGCGTGGACGACACAACGGAACCTTCGAGTAGTTCGATGCGACAATCACCGTCGGCACCCTAACAAGGCCGCGTGGCGTGTTCACGGAATGATCCACTTCCCGGATCGGCAACTTGAGCCAATCGTCCCATTTCAACGGTGAAATGAAATCGTCTCCCTGCATGTCCAGCCCGCTCGCCGCACCGGACGCCATCATGCAAAACGCCTCGGCCGGCGTCTTCACGTGAATGGCCTGCCAGTTGCGGTTGAGCACGAGCACGGTGGTTTTGTAGAGGGTGGATTTCATGGGAGAGATTGGGGATTGGAGATGGTGTGGAGGGAATGAAGCATGCTTTTCCTTTCTTCATCTGGCTTCTGGACTCTTGAGTCTGGTTTCTAACTAATCCTCCGCCCGTTCGCCGGGTGGACACATTTTAACGAGTTTGGGATCGAATCGGCCCAACACTTCGACGAGGTCGGACTGCGCGGCCATGACGGAGTGGATGTCTTTGTAAACCCCCGGCACCTCATCGAGGCCGGCGGACAGGAGTTCGACACCGCGATCGGCAAGCAGCTTTTTGGTGCCGCTCCAGGTGAACGATTGCAGCGCCTTGGTCCGGCTCATCACCCGGCCCGCGCCGTGCGACGCGCTGTTCAGCGACTCGGGTTGTCCCTTGCCGCTAACGACGAATCCAGGCGATGCCATGGAACCGGGAATGATTCCTAACACCCCATTTCCAGCGGGAGTCGCCCCCTTGCGATGCACGATAAGTTCGCGCTCGTGGCCGTTTACGACATGACGTTCCTTCCACGCGAAATTGTGGTGGTTCTCGATGTCGAGGATGACGCGCACACCAAGCTTTTTCGCAATATGCTTGTGAATGAGTTCATGGTTCGCAGCGGCATAACGTCCCATCAGGTTCATGGCGTTCCAGTATTCCTGACCATCTTCCTCATCGAGCGAAAGCCATGCCAAGTGCTTGAGTTCCTTCGGCAAATTCGAGCGGCGGGCCATCGCGCGTTTGCTATAGGCGTCACAAACCTGCGCGCCGGTTCCACGCGAACCCGAGTGGCTGAGCAACGCGAGGTATTCGCCATCAGGCAGCCCGAGCTTTTCGTTGGTCACTTTGAACGAACCGAACTCGACGAAATGATTTCCGCTGCCACTGGTCCCGAGCTGGGTCCATGCCTTATCGCGCAGACGACGCGTCACGGGCGAAACCGTCCAGTCGTCGTCCATCACATCGTGATCACGGCGATCCTTGAAGGTGCAGCCGATCCCAAAACGCGTTTCGCTCTCGATAATATTCGCCAACCGGTCGCGCTGACCGGCGATGATGTTCGCCTTGCGATCATAAACCGTTAGTTTCATGCGACATGCGATATCGACGCCAACGGCATAAGGAATCACAGCATTGTCGGTGGCAAGAACGCCGCCGATTGGCAGGCCGTATCCCGGGTGGGCGTCCGGCATCAGTGCCCCCGCCACGGCGACGGGCAAAGCACAGGCGTTCGCCATTTGCCGCACGGCATCCGCTTCCAAGTCATCGCCCCACTGACGCCACGGCGCAAGTTCCGCCCGCGGGGTGAAAGCCGGACGGTAAATAGAACGGGCCAGCGGAGCACGCAGCGGGTCTGCGAAAAACGCCGAAGGATCAGCGACGATTTGGAAGATCTCCTCGCCGAGACGCGAACCCTCATTGCCGTCCGCGATGTAGCGTTGGATGAAGTCGTGCGCGTGTTTGATCGGCTCGCCCGCAGGCACGCCGAGGAAGATCAGGTCTTTGGTTTTCATGATAGATTTTGATAGAAAAAATGGGCGGACTGGAAGCGGTGTTTGTTTTCAAAAAGGTGGAGTGGATGTGTGGCGGCTTCTTAAGCGGAAATCGGTGACTGTAATGAGCTTTAAGTCATACATCTTGCGGCTTGCAGATTGACCCTTTGCACTTGGAATTTTGATCATCGGCATCGGAGTCAGTTAGTTCCGTTTTGCATACGAAATGGACGGTGAGTCCAACTTTTCAGTCACACAATCTTCACAAGATTCCAGCGCCACACATCCAGATTTTTACACCATCAGTGAGACGGATTGGGATTGGTTGAACTCATCGAGCTCGTCCTGGATCGCCGAGATTTCGGCTTCGAGTTCGGCGGCGAGCGCATCGACAGCCGGTTTTTTCAACTGAGCGACATATTCGACCTCACAGGCGGAGAGCGAGAAACCCCCACCTTCCTTGAACACGCCTTGGCGGGTATCGAGGGATTTGATCGAGGCAACGAGGCCCTTCAGTTCCGCGAGCCGGAAGATGCGTGGATAGATTTCCACGTTGGCTGCGGCGATCGCCGATTTCACGTTGACGAGTTCATCGACTTTCGCACGAAGGGCCACGAGCACGTCATTCGCATTGTAGTCGAAGGGCACCGTCGAAGCGCGGGAGTTTTGCGAAGTGAGGCGGACCTTGAGTTCCGCGACATCTCCGGCGAGTTGGTTTTTAAGCTTCAAGGCTTTGGTAATTTTCATGATTGTTAGTTGTTATTCGTTTTAGGTGAAAATGTGAACCCGCAGGGATGTGCGCCCTGCTCGTCCGGTTAAAAGCCGGATGCTTCGCTGTCTAAGCTTCGGGTCCGAAGTTGGTGATCACGGCTGGAGTTGAACCAGCACTTGCGGCGTTCTCGACGCCGTGCCTCTGCCAGTTGGGCTACGCGATCTGATGGGAAAGTGGCGGAACGTGGAGGACATGCTCCCCATCCCGCATGATGCGGGACGATTTCCTTTCCAAGGAATCCCGGCACACTCGTCCGGTTCACGTTCCATAGTTCCGGTGCCTTTGTATCGGGGCACTCGAAGGGGATGAAAAGGTGGCGGAACGTGGAGGGCATGCTCCCCACCCCGCGTGGTGCGGGACGATTTCTTTAGCAAAGAATCCCGGCGCGCTTGTCCGGTTCACGTTCCATGGTCCCGGCGGCAGGACTTGCACCTGCACTGGACGAGGTCTAAGCTCGTTGCCTCTGCATTGGGCTACGCCGGGAAATTGGTAGGAAAATCCGCCGGAGACTGGTCGGGATGCGCCGCACGGACGCAGCCGGATCAACCTCCGGAAAAATCTGATAGGCATTCGCGATTTCACGACGATGCTCTCTTTGAAGTTGGCGGCGCTGATGATGGCGCGAGTGCCAGTTTTGTCGCTGACCTTTGAGCCAACCGTAGCGTTGCCAGCCATGGTTTTGCTCAAACCAGCGGTCCAATTCACCAATCCGGCTTTCGATGCCAGGATCAATCTCGCGGCGCTCTTCGATCCAGTTTCGTCCGATCTTGAGACGAACGAGTGTGGGATCGATAAATACCCAAAATGGCTGCCACTGACGATGGGGCGTCAGAAGTATATCATAGCGGAAATAGCGATGCCACGAATCGGGGTATCTCTTGCGCTCCCACTCGTAAGGTGGAATTGGACGGAGTGGTTGCTCAATTTCCACCAGCTTTCTACTGCGTCCACTGCGGTGCCGGAAATCTCTTCCGTGGTGTACGATGTTTGAACCAATGACTGTTAAGATAGATTCTAACACCGTGCGATCCAGACGCCGCATCGCCCTCTCAGCGAGG
>CANBTO010000384.1 GCA_947372405.1 Verrucomicrobiaceae bacterium | reverse complement strand
GAATGCCATCGACTTCTCGCCTCGTGGCGGCGGGATCGAAATCCAACTCCGGAGCAACGAAGGCAAAGCCGAACTGAGCATCCGCGATCACGGCTCCGGCATCCCGCACTACGCGCAGGAAAAGATCTTCGACCGCTTCTATTCGCTTCGCCACCATGGTTCCGGTCGCAAGGGCACCGGCTTGGGACTGACGCTTGTTAGAGAGGCGGCGGAACTCCATGGCGGATCCATCGTCCTCGAGTCCGCCGATGGCGGCGGCACCGTGGCCAGGCTCGTGCTGCCGCTGGTTTGAAGCCGAAATTCGAAGTTGCAGGGGGATTTACAGGAGATTTGACCACGGATTACACGGATTGACACGAATTATGAAGAGGTTGCGGCAGTGGTCTTGTAAACCATTAGGTGGAGTCTTCAATCCGTTAAATCCGTGTAATCCGTGGTTCAATATCGGTTTTTGGTTTGAAGCCGGAGGACTCCTTCCCCGTTTTTTCACACAAGCTTGATCAGGGTTTCATGCACCCGGGTCTTCATGGCCGCGTCAACCACACGCACACCATGAAAACCATGCTTCGTCTCGCCTACCTCGCCATCCTTTACGGACTGCTCGCGCTGCTCAACCCGGCATCCGCCGAATCCTCCGCTCCGTATTTCCAGATCGTCGGCAACCGCGACGAAACCTCGCAGGAAACGCTTCCCCTGAAGTCCTCCGCCGCCAAGGTTTCCATCGAGGGCACCATCGCCCGTGTCGTTCTAACACAACGCTACGGCAACAACGGAAGCGTCCCGCTTGAGGCGGTGTATGTGTTTCCCGCATCCACACGGGCAGCGGTGCATGGCATGACCCTGACGTCGGGAGGAAGGGTGATCGCCTCCCGCATCCGCGAGAAAGCCAAGGCGAGGGCGGAGTATGAAACGGCGAAGTCGGAGAAGAAGACCGCGGCCCTGCTGGAGGAACACCGCCCGAACGTTTACCAGATGTCCGTCGCAAACCTGTTGCCGGGGGACGACGTGCTGGTGGATGTCGAGTGGACCGAAACGATCCCGGCACTGGACTCCACCTATGAGTTCGTCCTGCCGACCGTGGTCGGCCCGCGTTACACCGGTGGTCCTGTTAGCGGGAAAGGCGAAGGCTGGGCCGCGAATCCCTATCTCAAAAGCGGCACGCCGAATCCCGCCACGCTGACCATCGAGGCGACCATGTCCACCGCCCTGCCGCTCGCGGAAGTCACCTGCCCGAGCCATCCGGTGACGGTGGATTTCAAGGCGAAGGACAAGGCGTTCGTGAAGATCGAAACGCGCGCCGGAGAGGAAGCGGCCAACCGCGACTTCATCCTGCACTGGAAACTCGGCGGCGACCATGTGGATGCCGGACTCCTGCTGGACAAGGGCGAAACAACGAACCATTTCCTCCTCCAGGTGGAGCCGCCGAAGCGCGTGAACCCCGACCAGGTGCCGCCACGGGACTATGTAATGGTGCTGGATGTGTCCGGTTCGATGAGCGGCTTCCCGCTGGACACCGCGAAGGCCTTGCTGCGCGATCTGGTGGGCGGCTTGAAACCCACCGACACCTTCAACGTCGTCTGTTTCGCCTCAGGCAGCGGTCTTCTATCAGAAACACCGTTGCCCGCGAACGCTGCGAATCTCGATCTTGCGAAACACTTCATCGAAGGTCAGGACGGCGGCGGCGGCACCGAGCTTGCGGCGGCTTTGCAAAGGGCCATCGCGCTGCCCGGTGGCGGCGACCGCTCGCGCTCGATCCTGCTCATCACCGATGGCTTCGTCACGGCGGATGCCGAGGTCAGCGAGCTGATCCGCCACAACATCGGCACGGCCAACCTCTTCGCCTTCGGCATCGGCACCTCCGTGAACCGCGAACTGATGGAATCCGCCGCAAGAGCCGGTGGCGGTGAACCGTCGATCGTCACCACCCGTGCGGATGCCAAACAAGCGGCGAAACGGTTTCTCGAATCCGTTTCCTATCCGGTTCTGGCCAAAGTCCGCATCCGCGCGGAAGGCGTGACGCTGGGTGCCATCGAGCCTGATCCGTTCCCCGATGTCTTCGCGGCACGTCCGCTCGTGATCAACGGCACATGGACCGGAGAGCCGCAGGGCAGCATCATCGTGAGCGGCATCGGCGGAAATGGAATCGCGTTCGAAAAGCGGATCAACCTCGCAGAGGCCGCCGCGGCACAGGGATTGAAGCATCCAGCTCTTCCAGTGCTGTGGGCGCGCGAACGCGTGCGCCACCTGACGGACCTTCAGAAGCATGACGACGGGACGATACGCGAGATCACCGCACTGGGCCTGAACCACTCGCTTCTAACACCCTACACCTCGTTTGTGGCTGTGGACGAAACTCCCCGCACCATGGATCAGCTCGCGCAAACCGTGAAACAACCGGTTCCTCTGCCACAAGGCGTCAGCGAGGCGGCGGTTGGCGGCAGCAACACCGGGACCCTGGTCCAGAGCGCGTCGGTCCCCGAACCGGGAGCCATCGGACTCATTTCCCTGCTGGTGGTCCTGCTCGCCATGCAGCGCCAGCGCTAACAGAAAATGGAAATGTCGCATCCCGTCCTGATGAACCCGGCCATCCTTCATGGCGAGTCGCCGGATGGCGGTCCGCTCCGCCGCTCCACCTGTCTGAAGCGGATTCCGGACTGGCTGCTGATGGCCATCGCGTTGCTTCCATCCATCGTCTGGTTCGTGAAACGCCTCAACGACGGAGGCGACGAACCGCTGGGACTGTTGTCGCTCGCGCTTGCGGCACTCCTCGCATGGAGGGACCGGACTTCGCTGAAATCCGGCGGGCATTGCGGAACGATCGGTGCGTTGATGCTGCTTTCATCGGTCCTGATGACAGGCACGTTTCCTCCGATGCTGCGCGCCGCGCTTGCCATCACGGGTATGGGAATCCAACTCGGCATGCAGCGCAGGCCAGGGCTGTTAGGACTGCTGGTCCTCTCGCTGCCGGTGGTATCATCACTGCAGTTCTATGCAGGCTATCCGATGCGTCTGGCTGCGGCCGGAGGCGCGGTCGGCATTCTTGAGTTGGGTGGGATCTTTGTATCAAGAAGCGGAGTCGGCATCGTGATCGGCGGAACAAACATCGCGGTGGACCCGGCATGCAGCGGCATCCGCATGTTGTGGCACGCGCTGGTCGCGGCGATGGCGCTCGCCTCGATCCACCGCCTGTCATGGCGCGCCACGTTCGCCGCGGCATCACTCGCCATCCTGCTCGTCGTTCCCGCCAACGCCGTGCGCGCGGCATGGCTGGCGATTGAGGAATCGGGCCGCATCCGCGCGTCCGGCCTGAGCCATGACAGTGTCGGACTGGTCTGTTTCATCTTCGTCCTGCTGCCGCTATGGTTCGTAGTGGTGAAACAAGCAGGCCCTTTGGAGACCCCGGAAACTTCACGCCTCCATGGCGGTGCGCAACGCATGATTCTGTTGGTTTCCGCTGTCATGTCTCCGTTTTTCATGCTTCGTCCGCAGCCCCAATTCCATCCATCCGCGTGCCTGCCGCCGCCTGCGGAATTCACCTATGACGGTCTGACACTTCCGCTGCATCCCCTGCCCTCCACACCCGAGGAGACCGCCTTCGGGAAATCCTTTCCCGGCTCGCTTTCAAGCCATCAGTGGGGTGGGTCCCAAGTTATATTGAGAAGAGTGACCACCGCCACACGAAGTCTGCATCCCTCGCGCGACTGCCTGCATGCCGCCGGATACGAAACGACGGATGCGATCACCGAGCGGCACTCGGACGGCACTTCGTGGTCGAGTTTCCATGCGACCCGCAACGGCATCCGCCTAACAGTCCGCGAGCGCATCGTCAGCGAACAGGACGGCAGTTCGTGGACGGACGTGACGGCCTGGTACTGGTCGGCATTGTGGTATCCGCTCAACGGTCCGTGGCGTGCGGAGACCGTGATTTCCGAGTGATTTCACCAAGCATGGATTTTGTGCTTAGGGGCGGGCTTACGATGCGCTAGACCATCCGCATGCAGGACATGACGCGCGACCACGGCCTCCAGCCACTTGACGGATTGCTGACCCGCTGGGGGATTTCAAACCATCAACTGGTGGAGGAATCCGTCGAGCAACTGAACCACAAGCAGGTGCAACGCGCGCGCAAGGGCCGCCAACTCACGCTGCACCTCATGCAGAAAGTCACGCGCACCCTCAACGACGCGGTCGTCAGCCGCCTTCCCAAGGAGGAGCGACCGAACTTCGTCCCCTACTCGCACAAGCACCTGTTCAACTACGCCAAAGGCCATGACGCCGCGTGGGCCGATCCCAACGAATCCCTGATGCCGAAGTGAGCGGGACGCCATGGATCATCGTGGGACAGGGGCTTGCGGGAACCTGCCTCGCATGGCGTTTCTGGCAACGCGGCGCGCCGTTTTCCATCGTGGACGGAGAAACCGGCGGCAGCTCGCGCGTGGCCGCCGGACTGGTGAATCCGGTGACGGGAAAAAATTTCGAACCCAGCACGCGCATCGGCGAATTTCTGCCGGAAGCCTTGTCGTTCTATGCGGAGGTGGAGAAGCAGCTGGGTGAAACGTTCTGGCATCCGCTGCCGGTGCTGCGCCTGGCCGAAACGGAAAAGGAACTGAGGAAAATGACCGCCAAGACCGCTCGACCGGACGTGGCGTGCTGGCTGGCGGACGCCGGCACGCCGGTCCCTGTGGACGGCTGGGCGGGGGCGCTGCTTCTAACAGGCGGCGGACGGCTGGACACCCGCCGCTTTCTCGATTGCTCGCGTGATTTCTTCAGCCTGCTCGGAATCTATCAGAACGGAACGATCCCACCGGATTCAGCGGGAGGCGGCCGCATCTGGTGCGAGGGGGCCACAGGACTGATCCTTGGAAGATACGGCGCTCACCGCTGCGCCAAGGGCGAGATCCTGACGATCCGCGCGGATGGCTGGGACGCATCCAGCATCCGCGTCGGCGCGGGCGGATGGCTGGTGCCGATCGGAAATGGACTTTTCAAGGCAGGATCCACCTATGAATGGGACATCCTGGACAACCATCCGACGCCCGGGGGAATGAGCCGCGTGTTGGAAATCGCAGCACGCCTTGGCGGTTGTGATTTCGAAGTGGTGGCGCACGAAGCGGGCATCCGGCCAATCCTGCGGCGCAGCGAACCCTTGATCGGCCCGCTCGATGGAGGCGACTGGATGTTCAACGCACTTGGCTCGAAAGGCTCGCTCTATGCTCCCGGCATGGCCCGCCGACTGGCACTCTGGCTGATTGACGGAACCGAGCCAGAGCCAGAGGTGGACTTCAGGCATTTCAGCGCGAGCCACTGAAGCCGTCAATCGGCGTGGAACACTTCGCGCAGAGGTATGCACACCGGTGAGTTGTCCGGATTCACATCCATCATGTCCACCAGGGAGTCCCACCATTTGCGCACAATCGGAAGTTGTGGCAGC
>CANBTO010000383.1 GCA_947372405.1 Verrucomicrobiaceae bacterium | reverse complement strand
GTTTGTGTGATGAGCGGGTGCGGACGGAAGAATGAACCGCAGGAAAAGGCGGCTCCTGTTTCCGAGTTCGCGGCGGCCAAAACGAAAGCGAACGGTAATGCGGACGGCTGGACGGGGATGGAATTGTTAGGAAAGGGCAACTGGCTTCCCATTGAAGGGGCAGCGGACGTGGGTTGGAATGAGGAGAGCCGTGTCATGCGGATCGGAGTGGGCACGGATCTCAACGGCGTTCGCTGGACAGGACCCTTGCCGTCCGTTCCTTATGCGGTGGAGTTGGAGGCGCGACGGATGAGTGGCAGTGATTTTTTCTGCGGCCTGACTTTTCCGGTCCGCTCGGGTAAGGATTGCGTGTCTTTGATTGTCGGCGGCTGGGGCGGAAGCCTGGTCGGGATCTCGTCGATTGATGGTCTCGATGCTTCGGAGAATACGACAGGCTCGCAGCAGGAGTTTGAAAACCAGCGGTGGTATCGAATCCGGGTGGAAGTGGACAAGGAGCGGATCCAGGCGTGGATCGATGACCGGCAGGTGGTGGATGCGCACACCGAGGAACAAAAACTATCATTGCGCCCGGGACCGATCGAAGACTGCGCGCCATTCGGTCTGGCGACTTGGCTGACCATTGCGGAGATTCGCGGCGTGAAGTGGCGAAGGGTGGGGGAGTGACGTGATCGAGTCGGGAGATGCACATTCAACGAATGTGATGCATCATAAAAACCGATCCAGAATCCTGCGGCTGGTGGCATCGAGGCTGAGCGGATTGCGGATCAGGAACTGAATGCCGCGGCTGTCCATGATCAACAGCATCGGCGGAGCCAGTCGCCGGATGTCCTCCTCGGCATTGAGCACCAGGGTGGTGTCGCCGCGGTCCGTCTCGACCCGCCAAGTGCAGGGCGTGGCATAGCCGGAGACACTGCAGACCCGCTTGATGACCGGCATGAATTCCCTGGCCTGGAGTTCCTCTTCGATCAGGCGGCGGATCGCATCCGGCAGCTTGTCCAGACTCGGGAACCACGCCACTTCCTTGCCATCGCGGGTCATCAAGGCGATGTCCTTTCCGGGCGAGGTGATGGGAAATGCCCTCGCGGTCACCACATCCGTGTGTTCAATGTCATCGGCGCCGGTAAAAACCAGTTGTCCAAACGGGTTGCGATGAAGTTGAAAGTCGCCGGTCATGGTTACTGGATCTCCTTGAGGGTTGGCAACGCGGTATCGGCGGATTCTTCGATAGTGTCTGCGGCGGGACCGCCGTTGAGGAATTCCATCTGCGCTCGCTCGAGTCGGAAATACGCACCTTTCTTCGCGATCAGTTCCTCGTGATTCCCTTCCTCCACGACTTCGCCGCGGTCGAGCACGACCAGACGGTCGGCACGCCGCAAGGTGGAGAGGCGGTGAGCGATGGCCAAGGTGGTACGCCCGCGGATCAGGTTGTCGAGAGCGGCTTGGATCTCCAGTTCGGTCTCGGTATCAACCGATGAGGTGGCCTCATCGAGTATCAGGATCGGCGGATCGATGAGCAGGGCGCGGGCGATCGAAATCCGCTGGCGCTCACCGCCTGATAGAGCCTGGCCGCGCTCGCCGACCAATGAATCGTAACCCTGCGGCAGGCGCAGGATGAACTCATGGGCGTGGGCCGCACGGGCCGCGGCGATGATCTCCTCATGTGTCGCCTCGGGATTTCCATAAGCGATGTTTTCGGCGATCGTGCCGAAAAACAGAAAGGGCTCCTGCAACACCAGGCCGATGTTGAGCCGGTATTCGGAAACCGGCAGGGAACGGATGTCCACGCCGTCGATACGGATCGAACCCTCCGCCACGTCGTAGAAGCGGCAGATCAGATTGACCAGCGTGCTCTTGCCAGATCCGCTGTGGCCGACCAATCCGATCATCTCGCCGGGTGCGATGGTTAGATTCACATCGTTCAGGATGCCGCGCGTGCCATAGCGGAAACTCACGTTGCGCAGTTCGAGCGCGCCGCTCACCTGCGGGAGATGCACCGGATGGGATGGCTCCGGCACGCTCGAAACGTGGTCGAGAATGTCGAAGATGCGCTTTGCCGCCGCCGCCGCCTTCTGCGACATCGAAACAATCCGGCTCATCGAACCGAGCCGCGAGTAGAACCGGTTGATGTAGGCGAGGAAGGCCACCAGCACACCCACCGTGATCTTGTTGTTCGACACCTGCCAGATTCCGAAACCCCAGACGACTAACAGACCCGCCTCGGTGAGGAACGTCACCGTCGGGGTGAACATGGACCACACTTTGTTGACGCGGTTGTTCACGGCCAGATTGCGGGCATTGGCCTCGCGGAAGCGCTGCGCCTCGCGTTTTTCCTGGGCGAAGGCCTTGACCACGCGGATGCCGGGAATCGTATCCGCAAGCACGCTGGTGACGTCCGACCAGATCCGATAGACTTGGTCGAAACCATGGTGGAGTTTGTTCCGCACCACGTGAATCAACCACGCGATGAGCGGCAGCGGCGTCAGCGTCACCAAGGCCAGCAGCGGGTTGATCGAAACGAGAATCGCCGAAGTCATCAGGATCATCAGCAGGTCGGTCACGAAATCCAACAGATGCGATGAAAGAAACACGCAGATGCGGTCGCTGCCTGAAGAGATGCGTGCCATCAGGTCGCCGGTGCGTTTGCCGCCGAAGTATTCCAGCGAGAGTCCCTGCAGGTGTTCGTAGGTGCTGGTGCGGAGGTCGGAGCCAATGCTTTCGCTGACCACGGCGAGGAGATAGGTTTTTGCCCAGTCGAGAATCCAGGCAAAGAATGCCGCGGCGACCAGTCCGCCCAGCAGCATCATCACCAGTGCGGTGTCGATGGGCACGCCGTTCTGAAACGGGATCAGCACCCGGTCCATCAGCGGCATGGTTAGATAGGGCGGCACCAAGGTGGCGGCGGTGGCCAGAAGTGTCAGGACCAGGCCAGCAAGCAAGGGGCGGGTGTAGGGCTTGGCGAAGCGCCTCAGCCGGAACAACGTCCAGGGAGACGGTGCGGCAAGGACGGTTTTCGTGCACGCGGGACATTCCTCCTGCCCGGCCGGGATCGGGTTCTCACAGATGGGACAAACGGCATGTGGCGGCGGAACCACCGACCGGTTTTCCGTTATGGCCCTCACGTGTTCCTGAAATTGCACGATGAGCCGCCGCACCGCCGAGTCCCGGCTCAGGGTGTGGCGCCAGCGGGCCAGCAAGCCGGTTTCATCCCGCAAGTCCAGAGTGCCCACGCCGGCGTAATCGCGGTGTTCCAACTGCAAACCGGGTCGGAACTCCCATTGCTGCCACGTCGTATCGCCCGCTGCCCTGGCTAGCAGCTTGCGGTCCGTCAATACGACGAGTCCTTGGTCAAACCTGAGCTGCAGGTTGAGATCGAGTTCAAGGCAGGAAATCACGGATTCCCCTTCGCCAAGCACAGCGACAATTTCACTCCGCCATTTGTCGGGCAGGACGGTGGCGGCGGATGGCGAACTCGAAAGGTCGGCTGGCGTCATCAGGAAATGGGGCCTCGGTTTTCACAGCCGCCGTGAGGGGCTGAGCCGGGTTTTGACCCATTCAGGCGAGCATGCAACACATTTGTCACCGACAAACATTTGCAACTTGAACGAGTTGATTCGCGAGACGGGGCTTGATTTGGTTGCGGGAACCCGAAAGAAGACGCTTTGTCACCGCATGCGGGACGTCGGCCACATGAAACACAAAGACATCCGGTTTCTCAATTTCCTCTACCTTCGTGGCCCTAACATCTGGACCTACCGGCCGGTGTTGGAGGCGTGGGTGGACATCGGCGAACTCGAAGAGTGCCCGTCCAACACCATCCCCGGCTTCGTGGAACGGTTGTGCGCGTGGCTGCCATCCTTGGCCGAACACCGTTGCAGTTACGGCGAACCGGGTGGTTTTGTGCGGCGCTTGGAGGAGGGAACCTGGCCGGGACACATCCTCGAACACGTCACGCTGGAACTCCAGAACATCGCAGGTATGCCCGGCGGCTTTGGCAGGGCCCGTGAAACCGGTGTGCGCGGGGTTTACAAGGTGGTGGTGCAGGCTTGGCAGGAGGATGTCACCCGTGCCTGCCTCCATGCGGCAAGGGATCTGGTGATGGCGGCCATCGAGGATACCCCTTTCGATCTGGAAGCCACTCATGAACGCCTGCGGGAGATCGCCATCAAATACCTTCCTGGACCGAACACCGCCTGCATCTTGGATGCCGCCACCGAAAAGAAGCGTGGCATGCCCGCGATCCGCTTGGCCGACAACCTCATCCAACTTGGCTATGGCTCCCGCCAGCGGCGGATCTGGGGCGCCCAGAGCGACCGGACCAATGCCATCGCCCAGGGCATCGCTCGCGATCCCGGACTGAGCGCCCGGTTGTTAGAGTCATGCGGTCTGCCGGTCGTGGATCCCGACGAGGAAAGAAAGGAACCGGACCTTCGCAAGCGCTACCGATTGCTGGTGCTCGGCGGCACCTTGGTGGCTGCGGCCCGCGTGGACGAGGGTGGCATCACGGTGGACTTTACGAATCAAGTCCATCCGGCGACGGCGACGGCGGCTTGTTTGGCCGTGCGGGTGATCGGTCTCGATATCGCCGGAGTGGAGGTGGTGGCGGACGATATCAGCGTTTCGCTGACAGCCCAAGGCGGAGCGATCGCCGGAGTGCATGAGTCCCCCGATCTGGTCACCCACCTGCATCCGTCATCGGGCGAAGCCCGCCCGGTCGGCCGCGCGATTGTCGATCACTTGTTTTCTAACAGCGACACCGGGCGCATTCCGGTGGTGGGTATCACGGGTTCCAGAGGAACGACGGAGGTCGCCCACTGGGTGACCGAGTTTTTGCGACTCGCCGGGAAATTCACCGGACTTGCCTGTGGCGATGGCATGTTCCTCGATCGGCGCAAGGTGGAGTCGGGCGATTGCGGCACGTGGCAGCGCGGCACCCAGGTGTTGATGAACCGTGTGGTTGAAGCCGCCGTGTTGGAAAACAGCGCGGAGGTGATTCTGAGCCAAGGCTTGGCCTATGACCGATGCCAAGTCGCCGTGGTCACCGGCATCGAGCCCGAACGACATTACGGGACTCACTACATTGATAATCCCGAGCACGTGTTCAAGGTGTTTCGGACCCAAGTGGACGTGGTGCTGCCCGGAGGCGTGGCGGTGCTTCATGCGGCGGATCCGATGGTGGTGGAGATGGCTCCATTGTGTGATGGCGAGGTGATATTCTTCGCCATCGACGCCGATCTGCCGGTGCTGACCGCCCACTGCGCGCAAGGTGGACGGGCGGTTTTTGTGCGCGGGGATCAGTTGGTCTTGGCCGGTGCGAGAAATGAGACGCTTCTCATGCCGCTGGCCGAGATTCCCTTTCTCACGGGAGATCATGCCAAAATCCGCCTGAACAGCGTGTTGGCTGCCGTCTCTGCGGCATGGGCGCTTGGCATTGCTCT